>CAYLXX010000085.1:0-1530 GCA_964387955.1 uncultured Gammaproteobacteria bacterium | reverse complement strand
CAATTACTCCACCACTTTCACCTTCGGAAACAGGAACTACCCAAGCGCTAGAAGAACTATCAATATTAACAAAGGTGAGTTTATCTGTCGGGTAGGTAAAGTTTGCACGAACGGCGTCACTACCATCCATTCCACCTACTCTTACATCTACTGTAAACTCCTTACCATTAGTTTCTACCCCGGAAGAAGGTGAGAAATAAAAATTACCAGCAGCCTGGACATGTTTCGGTAAGAGAGCTAAACCCAAAAACATACATATTCCAACTAGCAGTATTTTTTTCACAATTAATTTTAGTATTACATTAAAAAAAGAAATTTTCTATTGGATAAGAAAATGGAGCCGACTAGTATTACGATTTCTTAGTTTCTCCTAAGACAAGTGTTTTAAGTAATGGAAATGTGTCGTGAACTTGGCCTTTGATCACCGAGCCAAAATGTCCATCGTTAAGTGTGACTTGTGTTCCTCCGATCTGATCAAACATCATTCTTCCTTGTGCATCATTGCAATTCCAAGGGTCATTAACTGAGTTGATGAAAACGATTTCTTTTACATTCCGTTTGATTTTTTCCCAGTTGTACTTTTCTTGTAGGACCGGGTCTTCCATCTGATCATCTGGATGAGTGCAATAACCCGCAGCGAGTACAGCTTTAGCAATCTGTATATCAATATACTCTAAGATACTTAAAACTAGCGGTCCGCCTGCTGAGTGCCCAACAAGTAGGGTGTCTTTATCAAATGTATGCTGTTTAAGTACTTTGGGGAGAAAAGTATTAATTGATTCTTTATTGATTGTTGGATAATACGGAATTTCTACTTTGTAACCATCTTTTTCAAGTTCTTTTCCCAACCATTTATACCAATATCGATCCGGATTATCATCAGTGCCATGGAAAATGATTGCATTTTTCATAACTGGATTATATCAAAGTAGAATTAAGTTTAACTGTTGGCATACGCATGAGAGAATAGCCTTACGGCTTTCGTTTGGCACGGGTGGAGGGAATCGAACCCCCGTTGGAGGTTTTGGAGACCCCCGTCCTACCACTGAACGACACCCGTAGAACTCAAAAGATTTTACCTTATTCACTCTTTAGATTCAACTTGCATAGGCTTGCCTCCACTATGAGGCTAATGTATAATGTGTGAGTTCTTCTGCCGAGGTGACGGAGCGGTCAATCGTACCTGACTGTAAATCAGGCGCCTTTACGGCTACGTAGGTTCGAATCCTACCCTCGGCACCAGAGAATAAAGTAACAATGCGCCGCTCTAGCTCAATGGCAGAGCAGCTGTTTTGTAAACAGCAGGTTGTCGGTTCGAGTCCGACGGGCGGCTCCATTGACTCTATAGGTATAATCTAACAACATAATATTGATCAGCGACAAAAATACGCTGACGTATAAATAGGAATTTATGGCAAAAAAAGGCAAAAGAAATATTATCAGTTTGGCTTGCACCGTCTGCAAGACACAAAATTACGTAACTGAGAAAAACAAACTCAACGATCAAGAACGGTTGAATTTCAACAAGTT
>CAYLXX010000084.1:0-1530 GCA_964387955.1 uncultured Gammaproteobacteria bacterium | reverse complement strand
GAAGTTTTCGAACAACATATACCCAAACCGCATGCGAGCACAGCGCAAACAATAAAATAACACCCAATAACTGATACCAAATAATATTTGGCAGAGCAAATACAATAAGCATCACACAATTCATTGTTAAAAAAAGCGGAAAAATTCTCTCGTAACGTTTCTGTAAAAACCCAAGCGAACTTTTTGGACGAGGATGAAGATACGCCATTAAAAAACCTGACAACACAAATAAAAATGAGACCCCAGTAACACCACTCGAAAAAGTACCTAGCCAATCAAGAACCGGAAAAGCAGAAACTAAGTATGAGGGATTAATATGATTTAAAAAAACAAGCAGAATTGCTAAACCACGTAAGCCGTCAAGGGAATATAAACGCCGATGAGAATCCTCTTTCATTTAAATTATTATATACCAAAAAGAGTTTTCAGCATGCAGTTGTTGTCTAAATTCTTCTATTTTCCGTGGCATTTTTTGTACTTCTTTCCAGATCCACACCAACAAGGGTCGTTACGACCAAGCTTTTTCAGGTCACTCCCAGTTGAAGTACTCGCTGCAGATTGAGACGTTTGACCAGTTGATCTCTGGAACGTTTGCTGCGATGAACGTGAAGTCTCTAAGCCTACCCCGCCAGCTGGCTGCATAACAACCTGTTGCGGCATGACTGCTTGTTGCTGATTTGGTTGTACCGATACTTTAAAAATTCGATGAACTATTTCATCATCAATTGCGCCAATAAGCTTTTCAAACATAGTATATGCTTCGTTTTTATATTCAACAAGCGGATCTCTTTGACCATATCCACGAAGACCAATTCCCTGACGAAGATTCTCAACCGCATCAAGATGATCCATCCATAAACTATCTATCGCATTAAGCATAACGAATCGCTCAATTTGTCGCATGAGTTCTTTACCAATAAGATCTTCACGTTTATTGTAGACATCAGTAAGCACATCCATAAGAAATGCTACTTTCTCATCAGTTTCTATGCGCTGCTCAAGTTGTTTTACTAATTGCGATTTTGACGCTTCATCAAAAGGAATCATTGTTTCAAAGTCTTCGATTATTTTTTCATTAACACTTTTTTCTGCTTCATATTCTTCTGAGCTATGCATTGCAACCAATACGGTGACCGCACTTTGTAATTTATTAAATATGTCATCTTTCAGAGATATGCTTTCTGCATCTCCTTCGGCATTCTGTTTTTCAAGAAGTTTTTTTCGCATACCATACACGATCTCTCGTTGTTTATTTAACACGTCATCATAATCAACCAGATGCTTTCTGATATCAAAATTAAATCCTTCAACCTTTACCTGCGCTTGCTCAATTGCCTTAGAAACAAAAGGATGTTCCAATGGCACATCTTCTGGCATATTAAATCTCGTCATTAAGTTTGCAATCGTATCTCCGCCAAATAGACGCATAATTTCATCATCGAGCGCAACAAAAAATTTCGATCTTCCCGGATCTCCCTGTCGACCCGATCTTCCTCGCAACTGATTATCGATACGACGCGATTCGTGTCG
>CAYLXX010000083.1:0-1554 GCA_964387955.1 uncultured Gammaproteobacteria bacterium | reverse complement strand
AAGAAATCGGTTCTAGAAAAAGCATTTATGGGTAAATTGAAAACATCAAATATTGAGGTATTGGTATGAACGAAGCTGAAACACGAGCAGAACTTATAGACCCGCTTTTGCGAGAGGCTGGTTGGGGTGTAGTTGAGGGCACAAGGATACTCCGTGAGCATCACATAACAAAAGGCAGAATAATGACAGGTGGGCTCCGTGCTAAGCCAGAAATAGCCGACTACATACTGGTATATAACAATCAGAAAATTGCCGTAATCGAAGCAAAAAAAGCTGACGATCCACATACCGAAGGTTTAACCCAAGCTAAAGCCTATGCAAAAACACTACAGATTGATAACGCCTACTGCACAAATGGCAAGCAGATATATCACGTAAATATGGCCACTGGACACGAAACGGATGTTGATAGATATCCAACTCCTGACGAGCTTTGGCGTATGGTAGGTTCAGACAAGAATGACTGGCACGCTAAGTTTAATTCAATCGCACCTGGTGGAACTTTCGGTATGCGATATTATCAGGAAATCGCTGTTAATAAAGCATTGGATGCTGTGGCAACAGACAAAAAACGCATCTTGCTTACACTTGCAACTGGCACTGGCAAAACAGCTATTGCCTTTCAGATTGCTTGGAAATTATTCAATGCCCGCTGGAATATAAACAAAGACGGTAATAGACGACCAAGAATTCTATTTTTGGCAGATCGAAATATATTGGCGGATCAGGCCTACAACACCTTTAGTAGTTTCGATGAAAACGCTTTAGTACGTATTAGTCCGTTAGACATTCGTAAGCGAGGTTCAGTGCCGACGAATGGGAGTATTTTCTTTACAATTTTCCAAACTTTTATGAGCGGTTCAAATGATACACCCTATTTCGGTGATTATCCTCAAGATTTCTTTGATCTTGTAATAATCGATGAGTGCCATCGTGGTGGCGCAAATGACGAAAGTAATTGGCGGGCAATCATGGAGTACTTCTCGTCTGCAGTACAGATTGGACTAACTGCTACGCCAAAACGGAAAGACAACATTGATACATATAGATATTTTGGCGAACCGTTATACGAATATTCATTAAAACAAGGCATTAATGACGGCTTTTTGACTCCATTTAAGGTTAGAAAGTATGAGACAGATTTGGATGAGTATACATACAAATCTGATGATGATGTGATTGAAGGTGAAGTCGAAGAAGGAAGAGTATATACAGAAGACGACTTTAACCGAACTATAGAAATTAAAGAGCGCGAGAAGAAACGTGTTCAATTATTTATGGACGAAATTGATCAGAGAGAAAAAACCATCGTTTTTTGTGCCACACAGGACCACGCCCTAGCTGTAAGAGATTTGATAAATCAATATAAGACTAGCGGCGATCCAAATTATTGCGTGAGAGTAACAGCCCATGATGGATTCCGAGGAGATCAGTACTTACGTGAGTTTCAAGATAACGAGAAAACTATTCCGACTATATTAACTACATCTCAAAAACTATCTACTGGGGTTGATGCACGAAATGTCCGAAATATAGTTCTCATGAGACCTATAA
>CAYLXX010000082.1:0-1609 GCA_964387955.1 uncultured Gammaproteobacteria bacterium | reverse complement strand
GGATGTCAAATTCCCTATTAATAGAAGGGAGAATAGAAACTGGATGAAGTGGCGCATTTGTCTGATATGCTGCTTCAACCACGTAGCCCGCACGGACAAGCATGTCCGTTAGTGCCTGTTTGTTAAAATGCCATAAATGTCTTGGCGCATCAAAAGCAAACCATCTTTTTCCGAAGACATGCCTCTCAAATGATTCATAGTTCGGAACTTGCACGATCAATTGTCCGCTGTTGGCCAGAATGTGCGTTCTGATATGAGATAAGACCTCTTGTGGATTTTCAATATGCTCAACCACATGAAACAGAGAAGCAACCTGAAATTTGTGCTGCGGTTTATAGGTAAGGATTTCTGAATTAATAATTGTCCCGGACTGTTTTGACTGTTTTTTTGTAAAATCAAACTTATCAACACCAAAAGATTTCTTACAACCCTGATCTCTCGCAAATGTAACGCGTTCTCCGCTCCCACAACCGATGTCTATAAAGGACTCGGCCCGGCCTAATGTTATACCACTGCCCTGTTTCAGTAGTTTGAAGTCGTATTTGTATTGGTTGTAGCGATACCATTTCTCAAAATCGAATGCTTTATTAACGGCTATTTTCGATCGACCCCTAGCAGATAAATAACGATCTGGGTAGAAGCGCGGCGCATCACCGATTGGCATAGGATTCATGTAAGCGGCTTGGCAATTGAAGCATTCCGATACCGAAAAGGTATCTTTAGTTGTGTCAAATCTGTCTTTCAGGTCAGAGTATTGGCGGCGTATCTTACCACTACAAAATGGACAATTCTTAAAATTTTTAACGGCATGCTCGACTTGCTTCATCAAAGGAGTTCTCGTTTTTCATACCAGTCAAGTGTTTCTATTATGCCTTGCCTCAAATCATACAGTGGCTTATAGCCAAGAAGTATACTTTTTTGGATATCATAACAGTAGCTGGCTTTAATGTTTTTCAACCGAAAGGGATAGATAGGTACGTGTATCCCAAACATCTTGAGTACACCCATCGCGTATGCAACTGGCATTATTACCAGATTGGGCATAGTCGAAATTTGTATCTTGTAATAGATTGCGACTTCATCTGCAATTTCCCGCATAGTGTAAGGGTGAAAATCATTCGCAAAATAAATTTCATTTTCTGCTTGTTTATTGATTGAAGCCAAAATTGTCAGATTGGTGAGGTTTTTTACATAAACCCAACTGACCAAATTGGCGGCTCTGCCAACATGGTAATACCGGCCCGTCTTTATGCTGTGAAAAAATTCCTTAAACGGCGCCTCTCCCCAAGGACCATATACTGAGGTCGGCCGTATAATGGTATATGGAATTCCGGCCTCGCTACATAAATTTTTAATTAACTTTTCGGCATTAATTTTTGACTGGCCATATAAAGTTTTTGTTCTGTATGGCTCGCTTTCATCAATAAACCGAGACTCATCAAATAACCCTACTACTAATTGGGTAGAGTAAAAAACAAACCGCTCCAAAGTTTTACTTTTGGCTGCTTGGTTGATAATGTTTCTGGTGCCTTCAAGGTTAACCCTATAATCATCCAACGTCTTGCCTTCTAAATCCGTTCTGGCTGCAAGGTGATAGATAATATGGATA
>CAYLXX010000081.1:0-1662 GCA_964387955.1 uncultured Gammaproteobacteria bacterium | reverse complement strand
TTACAGTCATATCTTGGATGTCGAAGAAGTTTAAAAATTTCTTCACAAATTAGTTCTTTTATTTCGGGTTATCTTTTCAGTTACTCAATTGAAAATTCCAAAGAAAAATTAGAAAATAAAATATACTCAATATATTTCAGTTAGCCCGCTCATTCAATCTAAATAGAATGATGATAACCGCCTGGAATTTGGTCTGGAGGAAGCAAAAACCTCCCTGTCCTATTCACTGATAAATTAGTTGTTGGATTTTTTCCATGGTATTCATCTGTTAAGGTATATTGTTCAAAAAAAGTCTGTCTAATTTGTTCCGGCGACAATCTTGGGTTGTTCAAATCTGACTGAAGAAAATCGTCAACAGCTCCACTAATCATAGCAGTAGACTCACTCGCACTTAGTAGTGACCTGTCTGTTTTATAATCCGTCGCCTTAATATAGATATCGCAACCGTCCGCTTGTATTCCTACGACCGGATTTTGAGCACCAACAATGATCAAGTTCTTGGGCCAAACCCCTTCGTGTTCCAACCGCTCGCGAATCTCAAAGAAACGATCGTTTTCATTTCCTCCCGCAGTGATGAATAATTTATCAGGAAACCTATTACACAACTCAGACAAACGGATAAGATTTTCGCGAGCAAAAACTGCATTATAAGCCTCAATGGTCGTCTCGTCATAAGTTGTATTCTCTATCGCGCCATCAGAGTGGCCGCTACTACGAAATTCCGAGATACTAGTCTGATGATAATCTGCATTTCGGGCATCATATTCATCTTCAGTAACCAGTTCAAGAAAAACTTTATTATCATCTGCATCTAAAATATAAGGCCAAACCTTTCCTTCATGGTTAGTCATACCTCCATTCCATGTTTCGGTCGGATCCAAGGCAAGTAAATTAGTATCTTCCAAGTCAGTAGCAATATATAAATCCTTTAAACTTCTAAGTCCATACATCCTTTCCATCTTGCCAATTTGCGCACTAAAATTCACAATTTTTTGTTCCGGATGTTCTTGAAAAAATGAATCGAGTATGTCACCAACCTTTCGTTCATTAATGATCAAGTCCGCCATAGGATTGTTTAGGGGATTTTGTTCAACATTGGTAATGAAATCAATATCTATCGCATCAATAATTGGAAGTATCATAGGGTTATCTACTGACCCACCTTGCGAACGAACAAAATCCTCATATGCACCAGAGACCATATCAGCATGTCCTTTTTTCTCCTTAAACAACTCAATGAGCATCACAGCTCGCACAATTTCCGGATCCGAAGAACGCAGGTATGTTTCAGACCAATTTCTTTTATAAAAATCGGAATCAGGTTGGAGTTGGGTTAAAACTTCACTTGAACCCAATACTCTTTCCAACAGAGGAGCCGGATCAGTATTGGCAAAATCAACAAAAACTGCAAGTGGTTTCCTAATTGATTCAGTTTCCCCGGATCGCAATGCGCCAACAACTCGATTAAACGTTTGAAGTTCTTTAGCTTTCGGTACAATTGGAGCTACAGCTGTTGATAGTAATCCTTTTAAAAAATTTCGTCGAGAAACCAAAGGAAGTTCTTTGCTTACGTCTTTGCCTTCGGACATGATACATTATATCAATTTGTGGGCGCGCATGGGATCGAACCATGGACCTCGTTCTTATCAGGAACGCGCTCTA
>CAYLXX010000080.1:0-1744 GCA_964387955.1 uncultured Gammaproteobacteria bacterium | reverse complement strand
TTACTCCCCCCTCCTTGTCCTTTGGCCATTTAGGTATATCCATCATCCCAAAGTCAACGATCGTCTTAAGCTCGCCTGCACCGCAAAGTCTACATTTCTTGATCTCTCTAATTTTCATTTGATTTACCTATCGGAACTAACTTCACATCATTTTGTCTAGGAATAAATCTGAATGGGTCGATAACAACACTGCCCTTAGGGAACTTTAGGCTGGAATACTTATTATGTTGAGTCGCAACTACATAGACAGCAACGGGCAGCTGAGCTGGATAATCAAATTCCCAATGTTCAAATTTAATGCCAGTATCTTTTAGCAGATTGGATAAAAGTATAGCCGGACTGCCTGTTTGAATATTAGTTTCTGGTTTAAACGCTTTACCAAGTATTACTAGTGGTAACTTAGTATTTTCTACTTCATTTTTTGCGATAGACGCTAACCACGCCATATGCCTCTCTCTGGCTTCAATAAGATTTTCAAAAATATCAAAACTTAAATCATGTTTTTTTGCCAAATAGGAAAGAGCTATATTATCTCTCGGATGACATCCACCTCCGTCGCCAACGCCTGATTTCAAGTACTTTGGGCTAATAAGACGGTCGGTTGCTTTGGAGAGCGCACCGTGTATATCGTCAACATTCATACCTAGCTTGTGAGCAAATTCGCCGAATATGTTGCCCATAACCGTTTTTGCAGTAATAAAAGTATTGTAAAAAACTTTTATTCCTTCAGCCGTAGTTATGTCGGTAATAAATATCTTATCGTTGTTGCCATAGATTTTCTCGTAAAACTTAACCAACGGTGTAGTATCATCATTTTCGCTACCAATTAATACGAATTCTGGATGCAGAAAGTCATCAATCACAGTTCCCATGGCGATAAAGTACGGGTTATAAATATAATTAATTCTAGGTGTTAATAAGGGTTTTATTACTTCATTATATGTTCCAGGCAGACAAGTCGAGATTACTACTAGCGTTGTTTCCTTATTAAGCACTTCTGCCGAAGTCACAACCTCTTGTACTGCTTTTCTCAGGTACGAATAGTCGAAATCAATCGGCTCATCCTTTACAGGTTTATCGCCCTCAAATTTAGGGTGATGTGGCGTTTGTACTGCGCAGAATATGATGTCGGATTTGTTAACAAGCTCCTTCACTGAATTATCAATCTTAATCTTTGTATTCTTTAATAATCCATTTATGTCTTTTTCTTTGAAGGGAATTTTTTTATCTCTTAAAAACGTACTGACTTCTGGGTTAAGATCATAGGCAATAACGTCCACTCCCTGTGATTCAATGGCTAATGCCACAGGTAGACCTAGCTTTCCTAAACCTAAGAAGCCAATCTGAAGTTTGGGTTTTTTTCCAACTGACAGCTTAGTTGTCAAACTAGTTGCCCTTCCATTCGCACAAACATCCAGCCCGGGTTATCCCACGCGAACGTCCGGTCGTATACATCATTAGTAAGCACAAACCATGGGCTGATTGCTTTTGCATACATGTATCCGGGTATGACATCCATCACGTCTACCCTAAAGCCTCCTTTGCGGGCAGTACGCTTATAATCGTGGCCGAATACTACGCCGCCAATCCGGACTTTTTTGCTCCATTCGCAGACATCATTAGCCACGTTTTGAAAATCATGCGCTGCATCAATATAGACAAAATCAAGAGAGCCGTCATCAAAATCCTTCGCGGCCTCTACGCTGAATTTTCGAATCAGCTCGCAGTTTTTATCTTTTAACCG
>CAYLXX010000079.1:0-1754 GCA_964387955.1 uncultured Gammaproteobacteria bacterium | reverse complement strand
CTGAGCCAAAGCGGATTCTGAGATAATTTAAAAAACTTCACGAAATAGTAAAAAAGTGCCGCGAGGGAGGCGCTGAAAAGCAAATTGACGAAAATCATCGACTTGAGAAACCCCAATATCCCCGAAAATATCCAGATAAAAGCCGGATAAACAGGCAAATGGGCTGCGTAATACTCTACCGGTAGTGCTACATCTGGCCTAAGCGAGGCTATAGCCTGAGGATTGTACCAAGTTTTAGCAGGAATAATATACAAAAGTCCATCAAAATTCTTATATATCACCCCGAAATTCGGCTGAGAAATAGATATGCCAAACCACGATGATACATGCAATAAAAAAGGGAGCCATAGGATCAAACTACTTATGAAAACGATGAAAATTACTGTAAAATAATCACGTATGCCGCCTTTTAACATTAAGGATATTGTAGCAAAAAACCGACTCGTCATAGCCATATTTCTCATTGCGGCTTTCTTACGGTTTTTTCGACTGTTCGAATTCACGACATTTCTCAACGACCAGGGCCGAGATGCGATTGTGATGAAGCGTTTGATTACCTTTGAGCATCTGACTGCTATTGGCCCGCCCAGCTCAATCGGTGGCATATTCTTAGGGCCTTTTTTTTATTACCTGATTGCGCCATTTCTGCTATTGTTTAATTTCAATCCTGCTGGCATGGCTTTTGGCGTGGCGTTTTTATCTGTTATTGGTCTTGGCGTGGCGTTTTATGTGGTCAAAAAAGAGCTTGGCAGTTTTATACTGGCTTTATTTGCGATATTGGTAGCTTTTTCGTCTGTCAATATAGATCTGGCAAGATTTTCGTGGAATCCTAATTTGCTGCCTGTTTTTTCGTTCTTTACGCTCTACTTTTTTTATAAATTCTTAAGCACTAAAAAACAAGCTCAACTAATGTTTGGTATCCTAAGCGGAGCATTTTTTGGCCTGAGTATTCAACTGCATCATCTAGCATTTTTTCTTATTCCTGGAATGTTGCTGTATTTTATTACCATTACCTTGCGTGATAAAAATAAACTTCCCAAATTGTCGTCCTGGATCGGCTTAGCCGCTGCTACAATGCTTGTGTATTCACCGTTGATTGTTTTTGACCTGCGCTATAACTTCATCAACACCAAAGCCCTCATCAAGCTCTTTTCGGGTGGAACAATTGTTGCCAAAGGACCACAATTTACAGAACGCATCGGTCAAACGTTCACGAGTTTTTTTAGTCATATCTTTGCATTCAATGTTCCAACTTTTATAGCCATTTTGGCATTTATTGGACTACTTATCTGGTATATTTTTCTTCTTAAAAAAAATATAGTTCCAAAATTTGTTCAGTTACATGCAGGCATGTTTTTTGTTTTTATGATCATGTTTTCTCTCCTTAATAGCGAGCGCCATCCACATTATTACGGCACAATTTACTATAGTTTTTTTATTCTTGTTGCTTATGTATTGTCTACTTTGACCCGAAAAAAAACTCTAACCTGGGTTGTAATTGGTGCATTTACTATCTTTTATATTGGTTGTCAGATACCAAAATACTATTTCTTGTTTAGATCAGAACCAGATAGCCAAATCAAGCAAGCAGATACCATTGCCCAAAGCATTATCGATCGCAATCCGCAGATACCCTACCAAATTGCCGGCTTGCCATTTACAGAATCAGAAGAAAAAGTCAGATATTTTCTCGAGGTCAAAGGCAAAACACCCATTGATATGGCTTCCAATGAGCGCGCAAAAGAACTCTTTGT
>CAYLXX010000078.1:0-1979 GCA_964387955.1 uncultured Gammaproteobacteria bacterium | reverse complement strand
GGTAGAGTCCCCTCAACCGCACCAAACGAGACTCTAACTAAAGCTCCCTTTGATAGGGAGCTTTTTTGTTTGTTGATCCGCCGCACGGTTTCAACCTACGTCCGGCGACATAGACCTCGTAAGACAAGAAGTGGCATTTAACAGATTGAAATGAAGGTTATAATCTACGAATTTTATAGAGGACATTCCAGCCAGTCTTGTGCTATTGTAGCGCTTTGAAGATTTTGGCGGTTTTATCGTTCAGTTTAGTCAGGCGGTCAGTACCAGAACGGATTTTCTCAACAGACAATTTCTCTTGGACTGATGATTCCATTGCGACTATGTAAGAGACGAGAGAAATAATGTCGTATGTGAGTAGGTCTGTTCCGGTACCGAGTACTTCATTGGCGATGATTTTTTGTTGCTCAACGGGTTTGTCGGACAGCTGGTCAAACAATCTTCCGCTACTCGTTTTATATTCCCAGATAACAATGAGTTTAGCTATATCTTCCGGCTGTTTATCGGCTATAACTTTTAGATAGCAACCTAATAAAAACTCAATTCGTTTGTCCTCGGAAGATTTAAAAAATGCCATACACTCAGCATACAGCACAGTCTGTTATTAGCTTGACACCAAATCGAAGGGGAAGTGCTGTTTTTTTGATTGAAATGAAAGTTATACCCTGATCAAGGTAACATCACGTTAAATTCACCCGCCGCATCTATTGCTTGACCTGTTCCACGTTGGCTATGCATAACTGATGGCTCTGTAAAAAAGGCATCTTTTTCGCCAGTATGCACCTTACTTAAGCGTACTTGGGCATCTTCGCGGTGATAAATCAAAAACTGTCCAAACGTTTGTTCGCTCGTGGTTGCGTCTTCAATGGGTGCAAGCAATGCAATTTCCTTGGGAAATAAGTTTTCAATTTGTCGAACTTCAGTCACAATTTTATTGAGATCAATATTGATATTGTCCTCACCTATCATGTGGACAACAAGAGAGGTTTCAGACAGTGAAGCCTTGTTTTTCTTTTTAACTTGACCGGCCACTGTTTCGCCAGACGCCAATGAGCATCTTGTAAGCTGCACAGGAATTTTTGCTAAATGGTAGGAAGGCTGGTCATTATAAACGGTGGGTTGCAGACTATATATTTCAACATCTGCTGGCTCATCATGAGGGAGAGAGACAAAGTGTTTCCTCCCAGTTGTTTTAGTCCATAAAGCGGCAAGTATCGCTCCATTCCTCACTTCTCTATACGGCTTTAGCTTATTAATATTTAACTGGTCATTGCCATATTTCTTTGTGATTGACTGCCAGTAGTTCATATAAAGCCCGGGTGCAATTTTATCTTCTGAGTTAAATAGTCTTCTATCCATCTTTAATATTCTACTACCCGACTTCACTATGACGCGTTAATATCGTTATACTTTCATTAATAGTGCTGTACTAAAATGGGAAATATCAGATGTACTAGGTCTTTTCATTAATCTTAGTGGATTGGATTGGGTTTAGAAAAAGTAACGGCAGAGTAGTATATTGTTAGTATGAGTAATAAAGCGCTGGCCATTTCTGTGAGATTATTAGGGGGCACGTTATTGCTGTTCTCTATTGGAGGAGGCGGAACAGATGGATTTTATCAGATAATGCGAGTTATCGTTTGTAGTAGTTCTATTTATCTCATTTGGTACTTTAATACAATAAAACTCAACGCCATCGGCTGGCTTTTTTTGTTGCCGGCAATGATTTTTAATCCTTTTGCACCACTGCATTTTAGTGTTTTGGTTTGGTCTATTTTTGACGGGATTTTTGGTGCATGGTTTTTCATCTCCCTGGGAGCTGATGAAAAATGGAAGATTAACTGGTCTGACGAGGCTGACAAGGAGGGTGTTAGTGGTATGCTTGCAGGATTGGCCATTGTAATCGTCTTTACAACCATCTGTTTGTTATTAGGTATAGACGTAGGTTCTGAATCGTGACATTGCGTGTAACCTAACACTTA
>CAYLXX010000077.1:0-2051 GCA_964387955.1 uncultured Gammaproteobacteria bacterium | reverse complement strand
CTGCTCTGAAGACTTTCGGGCATATAGGCAGTATTTCAGGGTTTGTACTTCATTAATAAGTGGTACAAAGGTACCGCAGTGGATTTATAAGTCCAGCAAAATAGTAAAAACACCTTAGATGCGGTATAATTACGCTGTAAAACCTAAGAATAATCAAATGGCACAGAACGAAAAAGTTTGGCATCCGAAATTTGTCCAATACATGGAATTTATTGTTGGTCACGCAAATTACAAGGACCTACCCATAAAAAGAGATGCAAATAAGTCATTAAAATGGATAGCCACCGCTAAGTCAGATGTAGGCATCCGCCGAAAAATGTGGGCGGAAGCAAAGGCCACAGAACTTGGAATAAAAATCGAGCCAGGTGTGTACGCTAAAGTTATGTATGCGATACATCCTACAAAAATAAAAGTATGCCAAATATGCGGGGAGTCTATGTCGATAGGATACATATACCCAAACGCTAACTTGGCCAAGGCTATTAAGAAAAATTTCGACATTGATATTAGAACCTACGAAAGCATCTATGGTGTGTGGGACAAAGCTAAAGGAATTGATCGCCTTGCTGAATTTATCAAACTTATTAACCAAAAGTTTGATACTAACTTCACCCAAAACGATGGAAAGGAAAAAATTCTTGAGGAGTGTGAAGCATTATGTAGATTAGGTGGTAAAAGTCATCTCGGGCCTGGAGCTATGTCTAACTTTCCTGATAGGTATGATGGATTTCACACATACAACAGATGCCATAGGGCCCAAGAGGATACTGGGCGATCAAAAGACAACCTGAAATCTTATACTCGTGACAGAAGAGCCTACGAATACTGGAGTGATGGAAACATTCAAGCTGCGAACCAATTCATGGGGAGTGGATATTTTAATGGATCTAGTGCGGATCACATAGGACCTATATCTCTAGGTTTTGTACATGACCCCCGTTACTTAAGGATGATGTCAGGAAGTGATAACTCCACTAAAAGGGATCGTCTTTCTAAAGAAACTGTGGAAGAAGTAATTAAGATACATAAAAACACAGGTGTATATCCAATGTCGTGGTATTCATCTGTTATATGGGATTTTATTGTTAGTAATTATCACAAGAACTTGGATAAAATTTCAGATGAATATCGAAATTTACTAAAGCAAAACATGGCTAACTATATGTATATCTTAAAATTAATACTTGATTCTGGCGAAGAAGGTAGCGATTTTTTGATTGCAACATTGATTGCTCCAAAGCGGACTGATTTCATGTATAACTATAAATTTGATGAACTAGGAAATATCATATCAAAAGAAAGGCGTAATATCACCGAGAGAGCAAGCGGCGAATTTGCTCGCTTTGCTAGAATCGCTCTCGATTCAGTCAAAGAGTACTCTACAAAATCTAATCGTAATATATCAGCTGACCTTAATCGGGTTGAAGCATCTGCGTTAAACGATGTTATTAGTAAGGTAACTTCAGGTGATTACTCTAATGCATACATGGAACTGAAAACGTTAGTCAGAAATATTCAGACAAGGTTAATTAGCTAAAAAGCGATGTTTGATTCGCTAATGTTGGCATTTTCTGTGGGTGTGCTAGCGAGCCTAAGAAATCAGCATGCGAAATTAAACCCTTCAGCATTCGATTGTAATTAGATAGCTGTGGCGTAGATGCATATGCGGCGTCTTCTGAGCACTCTACTAACTCGAGGTCTAAAATCGAGTCAGAAACAGTCACTTTTTCGTGGTCTTCTAAGGTTATCTCTTCTGGATATAGTTCGGACGGATCAATATTTAAGTCATCCCTGGTGCATATTATTATCACTCGTTTTCGTTTCTGAGGTACTCCAAACCTATCAATCTTTAAAAGTCTGCCTTCCGTTTTGTAACCAAGACTAGAGAATAGTTCATGGATCGCCTCATATGTTTCGCCACCATTAAATGTAAGGATGCCTTCAACATTTTCAAACAAGACAATCTTTGGCTTGGTCTTTTCGACGACAGAAACAAACTCTTTAAATAATTGATTGCGTGGATCATTTTTATCTCTGTAACCCGCCATAGA
>CAYLXX010000076.1:0-2056 GCA_964387955.1 uncultured Gammaproteobacteria bacterium | reverse complement strand
AAATTAGATTTAAGTTGGGCTTGACCTGAAAACTATTGTAGCATGAGAGAAGGGTTCACAATGTCTCAAGGATTTATTTTTATAACTGCCTACATAGATGAAGATCTATATCGTCGCTGCGTGACAGATAATCCCTTTGTTCGTGACAATCCAGACATACACTGTGTTGGCTTTAATAACACTAAAGACAATCAATACATCTCGAAAAGATACAATCAGTTTTTGGATTCATGGGATTACAACAATGATGCTTGGTTCATCTTTTGTCATTCTGACTGGGAAGTTCTTGAAGACATCACCAAAAAGCTCCTCAAATTAGACAAAAACACTCTCTATGGCCCTATCGGCACTATAGTAAAAGACCGCCGCAAGAAGCTAATCAACGAATACCGTGGCTATTGTCGAGAAAGGACCCGTAATGGCTTTGAGTCACGAGTTCTGTCATGCAAAAGACGGAGGACAGGCACAGTCGTGGACACACTTGATGCCCAATGTCTGATCATCCACTCCTCGTTAATAAAAAAATATGGCATGCGTTTCGATGAAGCTTACGAATTTGATCTTTATTCCGAGGATTTTAGCGCCACCGCCAAACTTGAGCATGGGATAAAGACCCGCATACTGAGGGTTGAGTGCCGCCACAACAACATTGCAAAGAATATGGTCGGTCGCGACAACTATTACCGGATGCTTGATATATTCAACGAAAAGTTCCCCGACAACACCTTTGGCTCCACGGTGACCGTGCTGGGCAAGGTCACCAAACCGATAGAACATATATTTCCGCGCTTCTTAGACGAGAAGTGAGTGTCCGAGCCTAGTACAGCTCGGGTTCGTCGTTTTGCTTATAGTCTGACTTCTCTAGCACACTTAACGTAGGAACCCCTATTTGTTGGTGTGTGGGTTCATTGACTATAGCCTTTTCAAACACCACGATACTATCGTAAAAATGTATCGCCGACGTAGTTTTTGTGAACTCATCAACAGGGAGACTTCCAGGATCTTTCGAGTACCACGCGTGAAGCTTATCGATCATCATTTTTGCGTACTCGATGAAAGTGCCTTGTCTGCGCAGCCCACCGCCAAAATCCGACCAGTAGCTAGTGTGTAGGTCCTCTGTCAGGTAAATGCCGCCTGGCTTTACGAATTTATAGGTCTCCTTAAAGGTGGTTACTTGCTGGGTCATGGTGTGGCCACCATCGTCAATGATTATATCTACTTCTCCGATTTTTTTCATAAGCTTTAGCAGAGAAGCGCGGTCTTCCTGGTTACATATGTAAACCTCAATCTGAGACTCTATGAGCTTTTTGCATTCCGGTTCAATATCTACGCCTATTATTCGAGCACGCCTCCCGAAGTAGTGCTTCCACATCTGGAGCGATCCTCCGTGAGAGACTCCAAACTCCAGCACAGTGACTTCTTTTTTCCTGAATTTCTCGAAGTACTTGTGATAGATGTCAAAGTAATGAAGCCATTTATTTATTAGGTGGTGCTTTTCGTTCTTAAAGTAGTCGTACAGCGGATTCTTTGTATTTCTCATCACAAACTCCATTCGTCTTTTAATCTTACTAGTCCTGTCTGAAGATCGCGGCTATTCTTATTAACTATAAATTCGGGGCCTTTGTCTATGAAACTTATGATTTGACCGTCTGTTTCGCCAAAAATACCCGCCTTTACAAAATATTTGCCGGGATCTACAGAAAGCTTCACTCTGTATGTAATTTGATTTAATTTGATTTTCTCTTTTAATGTAAGTGTATTTGCCCCATATATATATTCACCGCTGTTTTTTATTATAGCTAAGCCCGCATTTTCTACTCGATTTTCAGTTTTGGGCCACGATAGATGTACAGTCATTTCGTCTCCCGTTGAAAAAATAGGTCCTTTTTTTTTATTGGTATCAATTTGTACAATTAGATCCTTGGACTGTTTATAATCTTTTAGCCGACCTATCCCTTCTTGTTTATTAAGTTTTGAATATCTTGATGCGACAGTTAGAGGATCGCCAGCATCAACTATGTGTCCTTCATTAATTAAGATTGCTTTTGTGCAAAAT
>CAYLXX010000075.1:0-2061 GCA_964387955.1 uncultured Gammaproteobacteria bacterium | reverse complement strand
ACAAAAATATATTTCAGGTTACTCATTTTTGCTGAAAAGTTTCTTTGGTAACGGTTTCTTTGTTGGAATCGGGTTTTTTGATTAACTTAAAAAGAGTCCAGGCCGAGTACTTACACTTGGGATAATTTTCACAGCCATAAAATTTCTTGCGAGACTTAGTAAATCGAGTCACAATGCGGCCGCCATCGTCTGGGCAAAAGGCATTTTTGACGAAATATAAAAATGGCTTGGTGAATTTACAATTGGGGTAATTGCTGCAGGCATAAAATTTACCAAACTTCGAGAAACGGACAGTCAATTTGCCGCCGTCTCTTGGGCAAGGTTCATTGATTTCTTCTTCAACATCGATAACTTGTTTGTCTTTTTTCTTGACTTGAAGTTCTTTATCAAATGGTCCGTAAAAATTAGTCAAAAGATCAATAAAATTTTCGGTTCCTCCGGCCACTGCATCGAGTTTGTCTTCCATGCCGGCTGTAAAATCGAGATTAAAAAGCGAGGGGAATGCTTCAGATAAATAATCTGAAATTGCCTCACCGAGTTTGGTGGGATTGAATGTTCTCCCCTGCTTTTCGACATAATTTTTATCTTGTATAAGCGAAATAATTGGAGCGTATGTTGAAGGTCGACCGATGCCTTTTTCCTCAAGAGATTTAATCAGCGATGCCTCATTGTAGCGAGGAGGCGGCTGAGTCATGTTTTCTTGTACATCAAGTGAATTTAAGTTAAGAGGCGTGCCTTCTTTGATGACGATTAAAGACTGATTTTTGGCGACAAATTCGGGATTTAAGACTTTTAAGAATCCATCAAAAACCACTTTCTGGAGTATTGCTTCCAGTTCATAGCCTTTTGTACCCTTAATAGTTATCTCAATGTGTTTAATCTGCGCTTCTTTCATCTGGGTAGAAAGAGCTCGATCATGAATCAGTTTGTATAATTTTTTGTGATTTTGGGTTAATTTACTTTCCTTTTTAGTCTCTATTGATTTATCAAGATATGTCGGGCGAATAGCTTCGTGGGCTTCTTGGGCCATTTTGGATTTGGTTTTGTATCCGCGCGGTTTTTCGAGTGCGTATTCTTTGCCGTATGTTTTTTCGATATAATCCTTGGCTTTAAAAACAAACTGCGTTGACAGGTTGAATGAATCGGTGCGGTGATACGTGATCAAACCTCGTTCATACAAATCTTGCGCTAATTTCATCGTCATCTTGGAAGTAAAACCAAACTTTTGGAAGCCTTCTTGTTGCAGAAGTGACGTGGTAAAAGGTGGCGGCGGGAATCTGGATTGAATTTCTTCCTTAACACTCAAAACCGTATATGAATCGTTTAAGAGATCCTTTTCAATCGCCTCTTTATTGTCCTTTTTGATTGTGGTATTGGTGAAAGTGTAGTCGCCTGCGAAAAGCTGGAGAGTTTGCTTCTGTTCATATGGAACGCCATCTTTACGAACTAATTTGGCTTTGATATTGGTTTTTTCCTGGGTATCAAACATACCATATATTTGAAAATATTCCTCTTGAGTGAATTTACGTATTTCCTTTTCGCGTTCCACAATCAGTCTAAGAGCAACTGTTTGTACGCGTCCAGCTGACAACCAATTTTTGCCCATTTTTTTCCAGAGTAAAGGAGACAGCTCGTAACCGACAATGCGGTCGAGAAGTCGGCGGGCTTGCTGGGCCTTCACGAGATCTAATCGTAACTCTGTCGGGTTTTTGAGCGCTTCATCGAGTGCGTGTTTGGTAATCTCGTGAAACACAATCCGCTTAATAGGGGTACCATTTTTATACTCAAAATTTGGCCAATGTTCTTTGATGAGGCCCAGAATATAGGCGGCATGATAGGAGATTGATTCGCCTTCGCGGTCAGGGTCGGTTGCGAAAATGATGTCTTTATTCTCCTTGGCTAATCTTTTTAGCTCAGTCGAATCTTGTTGTTTTTTTTTGATAATTTCATACTCTGGTTTAAATTGGTGTTCATAGCTTATAGATATCTTTTTGTGTTGCAGATCGTGGATTTGACCATTGGTGGGGTAGACATTAAAAACATTGTTTTTTTAATGTTTTG
>CAYLXX010000074.1:0-2159 GCA_964387955.1 uncultured Gammaproteobacteria bacterium | reverse complement strand
CAAAATAAAAAAATTAAACAAGCCTGCCTGCTGTACCGCGAAATTACTCTTCTTACCCGAGTAATTTCGCTGCTTGACTGGGACATGCAAACGTATATGCCTGCCAAGGCGAGCCGTGGCCGGGCTGAGCAAGTTGCCTATCTGACCGAAATTCTGGTCGATAAATGGCTCGATCCAGTTTTTAAACATCTTGTTCTTGATTTACAAAAAACGCCATTGAACCCGACCGAAAAAGCCTTGGCACGAAATCTTATGTTGATGGGTAAAATATTTTTTAAGGTACCCAAGAAACTGTTGGTTGAAAGAGCGCGGGTAACATCGGAGGCAGTTTCAGTCTGGCAAGAGGCACGACAAAAGCAACAATTTGAACTTTTTGCACCGTACCTTGACAAAATTATCGCAATTCATAGAGAAATACCCCAGCATATTGGGTATAAAGAGCATCCGTACGACGCCTTGCTTGAGGGTTTTGAACCTGGTTTAACTTCTCAACAAATCGATCTGATTTTTGGGTCTTTGCGCGAACCTTTATCGCTTCTTCATCGCACATTAGTTGAAAAATCTAAACCGGTCAAGAAAACTACGTACGCCATTGATCAACAAAAAAAACTGTCGCGCTTCATCATGACGCAGATGAATTTTGATCTGGATGCGGGAAGACTTGATGAATCCGCTCATCCATTTTGTACTACGCTTGATAACGAGGATGTACGTATTACCACCAAATACCATGACGACGATGTGCGAAACTCACTTTCCTCTGTTATGCACGAAACTGGCCATGCTCTGTACGAACAAGGTCTGCCTGAAGAATTTGTAAATACACCGCTTGGCCAAGCTGCCTCCTACGGAGTGCATGAATCACAATCTCGTATCTGGGAGAACCAAATTGGTAGAAACCCCTTTTTTCTACAATTTTTACTACCTCACATCAAGAAATTTTTTCCGCAGTATTTTGCCAATATGTCGCTTGATAAAGCCGCGTTGTATTTTAACGAAATTAAACAAACTCCTATTCGTATTGATGCCGACGAAGTTGCGTATAACTTGCATATTATTCTGCGCTTCGAAATCGAAAAAGATATCATTGCAGGTGCTCTTAAAACCAAAGATTTACCAGAAGCCTGGAATAGTTTGACCGAAGAATTGTTTGGTTTTAAACCCAAAAACGATAGTCTCGGCGTACTTCAGGATGTGCACTGGAGTTATGGCAGTTTCGGATACTTTCCCACCTATGCGCTAGGAAACTTATATGCGGCGCAACTATATGCAACCATTCAAAAAAAAGTTGATCTTAAACAAGAGCTACCGGCTGGAAATCTACGGCCTATCCTAACTTGGTTACGATCTCACATTCACAAGTATGGAACTCTCTACGAACCAGAGGAACTAATAAAAAAGGCGACTGGTCAGGAATTTAGCGCCACGTTTTTTTTGGAATATATCGAGAATAAATACACTGAGATTTATGATTTATGATCCTTTCCCGCGGCGTGATCCGTGCATATTCGCGAATGCTTTCGTATATTCTGCTCCGAAAAAAAGTATCTGCGCCGAATAATAGACCCAGATAAGTATGACTACAATTGACCCTGTCGCACCATAGGCTGACAAAATATTGCTGTTGCCGATATAGAAGCCGATAATAAATTTACCGACGGTGAAAAGAAGCGAGGCAACAACAGCGCCTGGCCAGACGTCGGTCCAAGAAAGTTTGATATCGGGTAAAATTTTATACAAAAGTGCAAAAAGGAGAGTAACAGTTATAGTAGTAATAATAAAATTAATGCCTTCAAGCACCAGAAAAGGCGACGCTATGAATTCTGCTACATATCTACTAAATGCAGCAATTAAAGCACTAAGTATTAGAGAAACTAGTAGCAAAAAGCCAGTGCCGAGAACCATCGTGAACGGGAGAAAATTGTGCTCTACGAGCATAAAAAGTGTTTTTTCTTTTTTCTGGGGGACCTGCCAAATTGTATCGAGTGACGACTTAAGTTGACCAAATACTCCTGTTGCGCCAAGAAAAATAAATATCATGCCGAAGGCATTTATAAACATATTGCCTGATATCTGAGGTTCGCGCTCCAAGATACTATCGATCGCGCGTGCGCCTTGCGGCCCGATAAGAGAGGAAGTTTGTAGAACAATATGATTTC
>CAYLXX010000073.1:0-2468 GCA_964387955.1 uncultured Gammaproteobacteria bacterium | reverse complement strand
AAACTCCTTTGAAGCTATTAGTCTAAATAATAGAATATTTGTGATTGTATTGCCAATTACCTATTAATCAATTACAACAAGAAAAATACTAAAGTTGAAATAATTTATACTAAGTGAAGAATGACGGATACTGTCTACGATGCCATAGTTGTACTTGGATACGATATTAACCCCGATGGCCAAATGCCCGAGGAATCTAAAAATCGTGCTAAAAAAGCTGCTGAACTCTATCTTTCCGGGCGCACCAAACACATAATTTTCACTGGGAAAGACTCTTACTCGCGTACTTTCAAACTTATTAAAACAGAAGCAAGATCAATGGCTGATTTGGCCGAAGAACTTGGGGTGCCGAAATCGGCCATAATTTTGGAAGAAAAAGCCAGAGACACCGAGGAAAACGCTAAGTTTTCCAAAATAATAGTAGATGATCATAAATGGAAAAGCCTACTATTTGTTACTGGCGAATTTCAACTTGAAAGACAAAAATACATTTGCACCCACATTTTTGGTGATGCTTACAATATAGATTTTGTTATCTCTGAAAATGGCTTAAATGACGAAGAATTAGAGCACGAGCGCCAACTAGAACTCCAAAAATGGAAAAAGATAAAGCTGCGCTCATAATGGATTAGAAATTGAGCTATGGCTTTCCGTTTAGGTATTTACTAGCAACACTCAGTGCAAACGAAGGTAAAATGATAAAGACATTAATCATGAGAAGTCTCATGAGTATTCCGTTATCTTCAGCCTGTATTATGACAGCTAAAATTCCTAAGATTCCAAAAGTAACTGAAGCGTAAATGAACACAAAGGTAGCTATTTTTTGCATGGTTTCAGTATATATCAAACCTTGTTTTTAGATCGTTTGCCCAATGCCCATCGCACCGACGGGCTTAGCGGCTTATCCGTACGGTGAATACAACCTATCCAGCAACAAGGCCGGCGCTTGCCTTCTTTTAACTCGTCTATTACTCGATCAACATGTTTTTTTCTGGTCTCATCTGTTTTGACGTTTGTAGTCCAGCAGATCCATTCATTACGGGCTAGTGGTGTAAGGTCTTCCCATCTTTCTAGCGCCGATTCATCAGAAATCAAAGCTTTTCGTAAGTCATTAGGTACTTTATGAACTACACCAGTGGCGATTTCTTTTGTTGACACATGTCTATTTTATCAAGAAGTTTAGGTATGAAAATAGGACCTTACTTAATACTTAATCGCCAATGGCGAAGGCAGTGACCTTGCGGTCAAAGTGTATCTTTCGGGTCCTTTCCAGAGGGATCATCTGTGCCCCTCTGGACGTCTTTCACTTCCGCTTCACGCTGGT
The DNA here is from genome assembly GCA_964387955.1 of uncultured Gammaproteobacteria bacterium. Classification (GTDB taxonomy): domain Bacteria; phylum Patescibacteriota; class Microgenomatia; order UBA1406; family GWC2-37-13; genus CAYLXX01. The sequence goes on along the minus strand of CAYLXX010000073.1, from coordinate 1,144 downwards.
TTCAGCTGTAGTCGACTTCGTCGCCGGCTTTCAACAGAGTCCATTCGATGGGGTCGATTGATAGGGCGTACTTGCTTCGTTCGCCAGCGGCAGTATCGCCCTCGATGACGACGTAGAAGTAGGTCGTGGCGTAGCGCCCCTCAACTTCTTGGTAGAGGCTCATCACCGTTCCCTTGAGGACCACTTCGTAGTCCCTCTCGTAGTTTGTTGTCATCCGGAATGAGACGGAAATGAGGGCGACTGCAACGACCAGGAACGCGAACACCACGTACCAACTGATGAACGAGGTGTTGTCTTCTCCCCAGTAGTCCGTTGTTGGGTAAAGAGCCCTGTAGAAGTTGTAGCCCCCTAGCACAAGGAAAACGAGAAAGAGCACAAAAGCCATGAGCTGTGCCCAGTCGATGTGGTCCTGCCGGGACTGCTTCTTTTCTTCGAGCACTGCTTCATCTCCTGTTTTGGGTGCGGATTTGGACGTAAAAGATCAAACTCTGGAGTAAAACCCACAAAGTTAGGTTATATTAACATAATCATTATATAGAGTCAATACCTGGCTCTCTGTAAAATGGGAGCTATAACTATTTTTGCCAATCAAAGTTTTGCTTTGGCTGGTTAGGAAAATTTACCTCATCCCAAAACATAATTTTACTGGGTTTAAGCACCCAATATGCACGACCTTCAGGTTCGTGTTGTCTCATCTTTTTCAAATCATAATCCTTTGGTCCGAACCTATCTTGATACAAGGCATGCACCCTTTCCAGATCATTAGCATCGACTTCGAACGCCTCCCCACTTATTTGTAAGGCTTGTTTCCTATCGCCGTCTTTAACAATAGTTGCTGCAACTTTAGAGTTATTATTTATCTCTATTGAATGTTGTCTCGAACGACCAGATGTCCAGTAAAGATTGTTATTTTCATCCGTTGCAAAATAGACCGTACAGATCCAAGGTTGTCCTTTGTTGACTGTAGCAAGTTGCATATGCTTTGCACCAACAAAATATTCCTTTATTAACTCTTTCAAGTCCATAGCTAAATCATACCCCAAAACGAAAACGGAGGCTTACCGCCTCCATTAATTATTATACTTACGTTTGGCTCCGGGGAGAGGATTCGAACCTCCGACCTGGGGATTAACAGTCCCTCGCT
>CAYLXX010000072.1:0-2472 GCA_964387955.1 uncultured Gammaproteobacteria bacterium | reverse complement strand
AATGAAAAGGATCCTTCGTTTAATATATCGAATTCAACCATTTTTAAAAAAGATCTTATACCGGTTTTCTCAACTGGTTCGTTAGCTAATCGGGCTTTAATACTAAAGCACCCTAATTCGTAATGTCGTGGCACCTCTTCTTTGGGCTGATTATTGTAATGACTGATGTCTAACAACACTCTCGTATTATGAGATGCTGCAAGTCTCCTGCAGGCGGCATACTGGAACATCTGGTTCCCAAGCCCCCCCATAAGCTTTACTGCAATCATATAGGCTTTATCTACCTTCTATTCCTTTTCTGACCCAATTGTCCCAAATTAACCAGTAACTGTAGGTCTGTTTATGTGTTTTACTCAATTTTCTCTGCAGGCTCTCCATCTTGGATCGATATTCCGGCACTATATCGTGGAACTGTACTTGGATACAATCTATATTATTAACTAACCCGGAATTAATAATTCGATTAAGTAGCTCATATTCTCCGCCTTCAATGTTGATTTTTATTAAATCAATTTTCTCTAATCCATTCTTCTTGCAGAATTCGACAATATCAACGAGCCGGATTTTCTCTGGCTTTGTATTCTTCTTGAAGATCGAGGTTGAAACATCACTAATGTATATATTCTCTTCCCTGGTCTTACCAGCCAGACCTTGGTTGTAGAGTTTAATTTTTCCTATTCGCTTGAATCGATTCTTTGCAAGGCTATAGTATTCACGGACTGGCTCGAATGCAAAAATAGTAGGGTGATATTTTTTATAGATTCCATCAGTCCATTCACCATGATAAGCACCAACATCAATCACTACAGAGCTTTCTGATAGAGGATAGGAGTATCGAAATTTTTTGTCACCGCCATCTTTATACCATCGAGCAATCTCTTTCGTTTGCTCAAATCTTTCTGGTTTAATAATTTTTAAAAACCTGTTTGCGACAATCCTATGTACGTACATTCACCTCCTTAAATATTCTCTACTAAAGTATAATACAGGAGTTAATGAAGAACTCACCAGGAGACAAAAAAGACCCGTTGGTCAGTATAGTCATCCCCTGTTATAACCTTGGAGAGTATCTTAAAGATGCGGTAGATTCAGTAAAGGCGCAGACTCTTAAGGACTGGGAGCTGATAGTCGTCGATGACGGCTCAACCGATGCTGCTACTAAAAGGATTGTAAATAAAATAAAGACCGAGAACCCCAGCTTTAGAGTGTTTACAAAAAAGAATGACGGCTTAGCCAAGACCAGGAACTACGGAATAGAAAAAGCCGACGGTAAATACATTACCTGCCTGGATGCGGATGACATGCTTGCTCCCGATTTCCTCAGCAGAACTGTCGAGCTTCTGGTAGAGGATGAAAGCAAAAAACTAGGCTTTGTAACCACATGGTTGAAAGAATTTGGCGAAAGGAATTACATCTGGAAAACAAGTAATTTCGATATTCCTAAGTTACTTTTGAATAATGTAGTACACGTCAGTTCGCTTTTTCGAAAAGAGGCGTGGGCAGAAGTAGGCGGATATAGAAAAATGGCGATTGGGGGTTACGAGGATTGGGATTTTTGGCTGAGCATTGTGAGCAGGGGCTATCAATGGGATGTTGTACGGGAACCGTTATTTTTATACCGGATTCGGGAGAACTCCATGTTAGCTGGAGCTAAAACGGCGCACACCAATATTTACAAGGACCTACTCAAAGCTCACCGGGGCTTATTTATCGATAACTTCGAGTCCTTAATTCTGGAAAATGCCGACGAAACCTTGGAATTACACAGTGCTATCCACGAAAAAGACCAGGCAATATCAGAACTGGACCAGTACAAGGAAGAGGTGATAGCATTGCGCGAACAGGTTTTTGGTCTGCGTGACGAAATAAATTCCATGAGAAACTCGCGGGTTCTGGGCAAAATTATCAAAACTCGGGAATTTGTTGGAGATACCAGAAGGAAAGTTACCATCGCACCCAATAAAACAGCACACTCTATCAGAGTAGTCGGAGCTCCATTTGTACCAAGGCGAATCAGGAAATCAATCAAAAGAAGGCTAAAACGAGCTCCTGCTCGAAAAGTTCTAATCAATGAATCCTGGGATCGCACTAAACCACTAGTTAGCGTAGTTATACCGTTTTATAACAGAGCCGACACAATTGACGACACGGTTGATTCACTTGAGTCGCAAATTTTCAGAGATTTTGAGGTGATTATAGTTGATGATGGATCAACTGACGATGACAGTGTAAAAAGGCTCAAAGATCTGGAGTCAGATAACTCCTCTGTAAAAGTCCTCAGGCAACAAAACAAGGGCGTGGCTGCTGCAAGGAACAATGGCATAGGGCAAGCTAATGGGAAATATATTATCTGCCTAGATTCGGATGATGCTCTCGAGCCAACTTATATCGAGAAAGCCACAGTGCTGCTTGAGACAAATCCCGATGTATCTTTAGTAACCACATATATGCAGACCTTTGGTGTAATAAACG
>CAYLXX010000071.1:0-2492 GCA_964387955.1 uncultured Gammaproteobacteria bacterium | reverse complement strand
CAAAAATAATTATTGGAATAAATATCAAAAACAAATTTAAGTTAGATTTAAACTTGTTTTTATAAACATGAATTAAAAGTTCCATAAATTCATTATACAACTTCAAAATTGATTGTACCTCCACTTAAGCCTATAATATGTTTAACTCAATTTGGGTCAGAGCAATTTTTTGCGCTCAAATCTCGAATTTTGTTAGCACTTTGAAATATCGCAACTAAAAAATTTATTTTTCTTTAAATTCCGTTTATGTCCATTAGTCTATGACTCGAAAGGTCGGTATCCAATGTTGACACACAATCGTAAACAGAAAAAACAGTCGTATGTTACCGTCGTGAAAAGCTTGATGCATAAGTTCTTGAGCGTAAAGGACAAATGGTATCTTGCTCTCGTAAACATCCCACTATTCTTCCTATTTGCATACTTGGCGTCTGTAGTAGGAAACATACTTCTAAAAGAGGGAGAACTAAAATCTCTCGTTTTAGGACTTGTTCCAACAGCGGTCGCACTGAACGCAATCAAGGATCTCATAAGCGCTTTCTTTAGAATAAAGGAAGATGCTGTAAAACGTGTGCTTACCGCATGGGGGCAAATGACAATTCTTGTCGCACTAGTTTTCGCAAACCTTGTGACCGGAGTTGGCTATATCCATTTTGTGGGTGACCCATGCTACGGCATCACCCGAGTCAAATATGGAAAACCTGTCGTACTTTTCGCAAAGTTTCAGTTGAAAGGAACTGAACAAAACCCTGAAGTAAATTGGTGGCCAGAAAGACTTCGTACCAACATGGTTGACACAATCGGTCAACTCGATTTGAAACTCGTCGAATTGCCTCCAAGTGTAGTGATCGATAGCGATGAAAAAGCACAAGTCCAAAATGAATGCTACAACGCTATCTTAACACTTTGGGGAAACGAAGATTCGAAACATATCGAGGTCAACTATGCAGTAAGTTCATATCTGGCTAACTTCATAAATCCGCCAACCTCTTACATGCAAGGGTCCGATGTCCAGAAAAATCCATCTCAAGGAATGATGGATAGCGACTCCTTTGCTATGTATATTGAGAACGGGGGAGACACGGAATATGTTGTTAGTGTTCTAACTGGAACTTTGCAACATTTCAATGTCGGTGTCCCAGTTGGAACTAATTCTAACGTCAATGTGGTGGATAGTGTCTTTCAGAACATGGATCAGAAACAGAAAGAAGCGATTGCTCTGTTCACACATGCAATCAATATTGTACCCAAGGAGCGGGCAGATAACCTACGCTTGAAGGAAGTTTATATGCTGCGTGGAGAGTCATATCGATATATTAGCGAAGACGCCAAAGCAGCAGATGACTACACAGAGGCAATCAAACTGGGTTTGAAATCTTCTCAAGTCTACTGGGAACGTGGAGGCATGTACCTATCACTTGAAAAGTACGCCAAAGCAGCAGATGACTACACAGAGGCAATCAAACTGGGCCAGGCAGATATGTTTACATATCACAACAGAGGAATAGCATATTCAAACCTTGAGCAATACGATAAAGCCATCGAAGATTTCACAGAGGAAATCAATCAAGTTGTATCAGCAGATCAAGCTTATGGTGGTATGCTCGTATTAGCATACTCAGCGAGAGGAAACGCATACGCAAAGATTGGTAAGGATGATAAAGCTATATCCGACTTCACTAAATCAATCGATCAAGGATGGGAAAGTCGTAATGTAAAAACATACCGTCTGAGAGGTCTATCATATTTGGCCTTGAAAATGTATCCTGAAGCGCTAAGCGATTTCAGAACCTACGTCTCAATGGCTGAAACCCCAGACCCAATTATATTGCAGACTATCTCCGAGATAAGTCTCAAGATCAAGCTTGGTATCAAGCAGTAAAAGGACAAGTTGCGATAGCATATACCCACGTTAATCTTGGCCTAGCCAATGAAAGACGTGGGTATTTCTTTTTGTGCCGAAGGAGGGACTTGAACCCTCATGCTTAAAAAGCACACGGCCCTAAACCGTGCGTGTCTGCCATTTCACCACTTCGGCGTACCTGAATTATAACACTTTCCAGGCTACCATATATCACTTTAGCCACAAAAAAGGCCCTGTATAAAACAGGGCCAAGAAATTCCAACGCTTCCTAGCCAAAAGGCTGGTTGCCTCGAAACGTGGTGGTACTATAACATAGCACTATAGGTGTGTCAAGCTTTTTATATCCTATCCTCTTTTCTTGGCTAAAACGAAGATTGAAGGCCCAAAATAGATATAAGAGAGTAATTTCTGGATAATTCCTTCGAGCTCAAGTAAAATATTTTTTGGCAAATGCTTCTTTAAAAATGGGCTCCTAATATTGGATACTGATAGGACCTGTATTACGTCAAACCCATGATTTTTAAGTTCTCTTCTTATTACATTAGGGTGATAATTAACGAAGGCAATTGTCTTCTGTTTTTTAGACTTTTCGCTTCTCACATCTATTGTTTCCTCATTTGACCAGAACTTA
>CAYLXX010000070.1:1766-2714 GCA_964387955.1 uncultured Gammaproteobacteria bacterium | reverse complement strand
CCAGATCCAAAATAAGTAGACAGATCTGCCAGGCTGATTCTTTTATGACCTTCCAGAGTTTTTAGGTAACGGAAAGTTTCTGCTTCTTCGCTGTTGTTAGAAACTAAGATGATTTCATAGTTATCGTAATCGGTTCTTTTTAAAATACTACTCACGCAGGTTTTTAATAGATCAGCTTTATCTTTGAATGGAATAATAATACTAACTAGTGGCCGTGATTTTATTATGAACTTAATTCTATGATTTGTGGGACGATCTTCTATACCGAGTACCTCAGCATCAATATGGTTGCGAGAAAAATAATCTGCCAAAGCATTGTTTCCACTGGTGTGAGCATAATCTTTAATGGATATCGACGAAGCAGTTGAGGTGCGAGCCATTCTCATGTGATACAAAACTTTAGGTATGTGGTAAATATTTGGCTTTTCATCGAGTGCGCGGAGCATTAGATCGTAGTCTTGAGATCCATTAAATTCTGTTCGCAGCCCCTTTAGCTTCTTCATAAGATCTGCTTTGATAACAAATAAGTGAGATACGTAATTGGCAGTAAAGAAAAGGTCTGGCGACCAGTCTGGTTTGAATAACGGATTCATGCGAGTCTTGCCGTTATCGGTTATTCTGTCCTCATCACTGTAAAAGATATCGGCTTTTGGTTGTTTCTTAATACTGATGACCACTTCATTCAGAGACCAGTCTGGAAGAATATCATCGTGATCAAGAAAAGCAATGTATGATCCGGTGGCGTGATCGAGAGCCACATTGGTGTTGCCAGAGATATTGAGGTTCTTGCCAATTTTGGTGTAGATAATTCTATCGTCCTGGTCACAGTATTTTTTTATAATATTGCTCGGTGAATCGCTGGTGGAACCATCACCAATACATAGCTCCCAGTTTGTGTATGTCTGTTTAATTAACGACTGGATCAGCTCCTTTATATTTTTCTGTGGG
>CAYLXX010000070.1:0-1756 GCA_964387955.1 uncultured Gammaproteobacteria bacterium | reverse complement strand
CCAAATAGACGTCGCTTACTGCCTGGGGGTAATATGTTCTTGGCAACTTTTCGAATTTTGCTCATGCTGGACTTTTTTTATTCTTCTTACTATCCCGTTCTACCATACCGATTTTACGGGCAATCCTATACGATTTACTCTTAGTTAGAGCATCGCGCATTCTATGTAACTCCTCGATAACTTCCAATTGTTCTTTTATGACCGCTTCCTGTTTTTGTATGTGCTGGGTATTTAGGTTTGTCAGCGTTTCAAAGTCTTGCCGCTGTTTAGAATGGAGTTCATCCTCATACCGAATAAAGTTGGCCGTAAGCTCAGGATGACTGGCTACAATTTCGAGTAGTTGATCTTTTTGGTCGGTGTTAAGTTTGGCAATTGCTGTCAATGCCTGGCTAACAGGCATTTGTAGTGCTTTTACGTACGCTGGTTTATCTTTATATAATTCATAGACCTCTTGGTACATATTTAGCTGGCCTACCCCATTTTTTTGCCAAAACTCAGTGTCGTTCTCTGCCCACCAAATTCCATTCTCGTGCCGTCTATATGCTGCCATAACTTTATCTATATAGCCGATTTCCCCAAATTGAGCGAAGTATAAATGCAAGTACCAGTCAACGGGCATAATATTATCCGGAATATGAATCTTTTTTTGTCTGCGATACATGACCGAATTAGTCTGAATAAAGTTTTCTCTTATGAGTTCTTCAGTATTAAATTTGCTAAAGCGTTCTTTGATTGGAAATACTTCTTCATCAACATTTTTTCCCTCAAAGAACACGCTAACCGGATGAAAGCAGACTGAACATTTTGGATTACTATCCATATAATCAACCTGCTTCTGTAATTTATTTGGGTCCGTCCAATAATCGTCACACTCACATAATGCTATGTATTCGCCAGTGGCTTGATTGATGGTGTCGGTAAAGTTTTTTTGTACACCTAAGTTTTTAGGTCTAAGAATAAGCTTGAATATATCCGGGTGTTTTGCGGCATATTCTTTTACTATTTTTACTGTGTTGTCGGTCGAGTGATCATCGCCAACGATAATTTCAAAATCGAAGTTAGTTTTTTGGTTTAAAAAACCATCAAGTGCCTGCTTTATGTATCGCTCGTGGTTGTATGAAATAGCGATAATACTTACCTTTGGCTGGGCGCTCATTCAGAATCCTTCTCCAGACTAATTTTGATCCAGACTTTTTCACCTGACTTTGGATCAATGTAGTAAGAGTTCGTATAGGGAGGGTGGCTTAACGCTCGTAGTCTGTCGATTGCTCCCCCAAAGGTAGTCTGTGCACCAAGATCAATTTCGCGTAGCTCATTGAAGTCTTTTTTTAGATTGAGGTTGCCTTCGTCTTTTGGAGGCACAGCAGTATACGTGCCGTTAAATATGGCTTCTATATTCTCTTTTAGTAATTCTTTTTCGGCATTTTGCACTCTGTTATATGCACTCAATGAAGTGTCCCAAGAATAAACTGGCACCTCTTTTTGGGCAATTATATTACCGTGATCGATTTCTTCGTCGATCTCGTGAATAGTGGCACCAAGCGGTAGGTTGTTTAGTATCGAAAACACTTGCGGAAACCAGCCCCTATTATACGGGTTAAGCCCAGGATGAATGTTTATACATTTTACTTTTTGCACTAGCTGAGGAGGGAATATTTGCTTGCAGTGGGCCGATATAACCAGTTGGTAGTTTTCTATAATTTCTTCAAACTGTGTTTTCATGTCGAGTGGTATTAATTTTGTAGAAACCTCTGGA
>CAYLXX010000069.1:0-2897 GCA_964387955.1 uncultured Gammaproteobacteria bacterium | reverse complement strand
GCCGCTATTATGCCAACGGCAATAATAGCAATAATAGCAATAACTATTGCCAGCTCGATAATCGTGAAACCTCTCTTTTTGAGACTAAACAAGTTTCTCCTATACCTAATCAATTTCTTCACTTTAAACACATATTAGCAGGATATATTTTATATTTGCAAGTGAAAATAACTATAATGTCATTTTTTGACGATTATTTTGCCAGGTATGTTACGTGAAGCTAGGAATGAAAGGATTGAAAATACAAAAATAAAAAATAAACTTATACGCAGACTGCTCAGTTGGGAATCTTTATATGTATTACTGAGTTGTTGAGCCTGTTCCTGCGGCACACCTTTTTCCAGAGCGTATTTCTCAACATCTTGTGCCGGCACAATCGCCACGCCTGCTTTGGTGTGCTCGTTAATGTATTGTTTAATCTGATCTGGGAACACTGTGCTCATATTTATCGATTGAAGGAAGCCCGTCGTTAATGAAATAAGTAGTACAGAACCAACTAGGGCAGTGCCAAGCGAAGAACCCAAGTTCTGAGAAGTGCCCTGCAGCCCACCTACCTCACTTGACTCTTTTTCGGTGACTGCTGACATATTTACATTACTCACCTGGGATGCTAAGAAGCCCAGACCCGCACCCACAACAAACATGCCTGCGCCAAACAGAATATTTTTTAATTCAGGATCGATTGAGGCCATAAGAAGCAACGACCCCAACACCAAGGCTGTTTGACCATACCTAATAATCCGTTTTGGGGGTTGAGAAACAGTCATTTTGGTACCAACAATAGCCGACAAAACCAAAGCAACCGAAAGTGGCAGGATACGAATGCCAGTTTCCAGGGCATTTAATCCAAGCACAGTCTGTAAATAAATAGGTATCGCAAAAAATATCGAGGCTGTAATAATATATTGGGAGCATAAAACAAGTAAGCCGGACCTAAGCTGCACAATAGATAGTAAAGATACTCGCAGCAATGGATTCTTTTTTTTCTGCTCTAAATGTTGTTGTCTGGTATAAAAAAACCACAGTGTCACTAATCCTCCTAGGATAAGATAGGCCACAATTGAGATACCAAACGGTGCTATCTCAACACCATTAACCTTTGGGATGCCAAGCGGGCGTATCCATCCCCAGGTCTTACTTTGCAGTAGTCCAAAAACGAGCATAAACATACCGGCAATAGACATCGCACAGCTTGGAATATCCAGAGGTATGCTTTTTTTAGGTTTTCCAGGGTCGGTAATAATTCGCGTAAAAAGAAGCACCCCAATCATAACCACTGTTTCTGCGGCAAAGACATAACGCCAGGTGAAATAAGTTGTGACAAAACCACCGATGAGTGGTCCAACAGCAGCTGATACTCCTGCAATGCCGCCGACTACTGCAAAGGCGATGGTCCTCGCTTTCCCGGTATAGTTGTATGAAACAAGAGAAATAATGGCTGGTATGACTAAAATCGCTCCTAATCCCTCTACAAATGACCAGCCAAACAGCAGCATTCCTAAATTGGCACTAAATGCAGTAATTAATGAACCTAAGCCATAAATCACTGAGCCAATCCTAAAAGCAGTTCGGTTACCCCAAATATCACCCATTTTGGCGCCGATAAGCATCAGAGCAGCCATAGTGAGTGTATAAAGAGTGATTGCAGCTTGGAGACCAGAAATCGTTGTGTGCAGATCGGAAACTATCTGGGAGATCGAGACATTCATGACAGTGCTATCAAGTACCATTATGAATTGCGCAAGTGCCAGTATTGCCACCACAGACCATTTTTTCATGTGTCAGGGTATATATTCAGTATAGCAGTCTTAAAATTTTTCTACAATATCAGCTATATCAATCTGTGCTAAATGCGCCAAGCGGAATATACTCATATTATATGGCTTGACGTTTTCTGGTCTGTGAACTATGGAATAGTTAAAGGTTGCTGAAGAGTATTTTCCTAAGTCTCCAATGATCCGAGCTTTTCCTCCTTCGTCTAAAAAATCAATATGGGTTCCAGTTGTATAACCGTTTTCTTCTAGTCGCTGATGCACTTTTGGTCCGGATTTTCTTCTTTGATATTCATTTTGCAATGCGTGAGATCTGTAATAATGAGCTCTACCATTTTCATCTCCTAATTGCTCAACCACATATCCGGGTTCATATCTATACTGCCGATTATCGTCTGTTTCTTTCATAAACTTGAAGCAATATGATGCCCCTTCTAGGATGAATTTAGTTGGCCGTTTTTGTTCCTCCAAGTGAATCGGGTTGAGACCCAATACCACAGCAGACGTTATTGCCACCTTCTGGACAGAAGTTATCATGACTACAGGACCCACCTAAACGTCCACAGTTACCATTACGGCTCCCATCGCACGGGGACATATGGGTACAATCTGCTGGATTTGATGGACACTGAGGCACTGGACTACGGGTAGGTGTTGGTTGAAACAAATAAAAAGTGGCATCAGCCGGGCAACCCAAACCGCTCAAAGGTGACGAATGTCGGAAAGATATAGGTTCTGTGCCAACATGGTAAGTAACTGATGTTGTATAGGTAGTACCAGGTTGACAAGGGATATGCAATGTATATGATGATTGACCAACAGCAACTGGCAAACCAACACTGGCACCAGCATTATTGTAACTTAAGGTATCCCACATGAGACTAGGTATGATATCCATATTATTTACGTTGAAATTCAAATATGCCGGTGAAGGAAGTGGTGTAACCGATGGGAATTGACTAGGATAAAATGTCACATCGACATCCTGACCACATAAAATATTATTACGGTAATAATCGTGAGAAGCATTATCTGAGGTGTGAATATAAACTCGAAACGTATTAACAGGGGGACCAACACCTGTCCTATCGCAGTTTAATATTCGCGTCTCCGGAGGAAGTGATG
>CAYLXX010000068.1:0-3003 GCA_964387955.1 uncultured Gammaproteobacteria bacterium | reverse complement strand
ACATGAACCTTAAGGTATTTTTTATCGTCAACCTTTTTACTGAGTTTTTTAGATAGGGGATTAACCAGGACCGCTACGACTATGGTGATGGCAGTTAATAAGAAAATCTCCATATCGAATAATTATAAGTAAATAGCCCAAATTATTATACCAATCAACGCAGCACTGGCTATGATTTGCCTAGGCAACACTTTTTCTTTAAGAATAAGTGAGCAGCCCGTATAAATCATTGCCGGACCAAGCGCGAGTATCATGATAGTAAAGTTCAGCCCTAAATGCTGTATGGAATAGAGTTGCAATAAATTACCTACTATATACATCACTCCCGCCCCGATGCCTAAGACAACTTGATTGTTTTTAAGACCCTTAAGCCGAGGTCTCATAAAAACTTTTACCAATAGCAGAACGCCTAACGATCGAAACAACAATAAATAAAACGGGCTTACGTGCTCGAGACCTACCTTATATACACTCGCTAAAACCGCCGAAAACACCATCCCGATGAAAAGGTACGCTGTGCCTCTGTCAAATTCCAGCTTCAGCCTTCGGTTTGAATTGCTGGCGTATAAGATGGCCGAGCCGGCAATAATGGCAACTATGTATTTAATATTTCTCTCTGAAGGGAAAAGCGCGTAGGCTAAAAAGCCGGCCAGGATCGGTTGGAAATTGCTGATGGGCTCACGCAAGGATAGATTCTTAGTACGAAGCCCCACGTAATCGAAGAAGTTCTGGCCAAAGGACACTATGATCATGAAAATAATAAGACCAGCGATCGTTAAGGTTACGCTCGGTATAGGTTGCCGGATAAAAATCGAGAATATAAGCAGCCCGACTACCATCGTGGCAAACAGCAAGAATAGGAGTTGATTAGGCAAAATTTTATTTTTTTGATAGTTGAGCTTGTCCGTAGTTTTGGCAACCGCTTCCGCTACGGCAGAAAGCAAAGGATATATGAAGTCCATTGCATACATCATACAAGAACGAAGCTGAATGCTACTATATGATGGTCATGACGTTTTCTATTGTCTTTTGGAATGTCTGGTTTCGTAATCAGGTCGACGACACAAAACGCAAACGCTTACTAAGCGAACTTGAGCGCTTAACGGATCATCACAAGCCTGATGTAGTAGCGTTGGCTGAAGCCGTCAAGCCGTCAGAGGATACGACCCCTCCGGCAGTCGAATACTTACATGGGCTAGGATATAAGTATAACCACTACGCCAATATGGCACAGCTAAACGACTACTGGATGTCCGGGGTCGCTCTTTGTTCTAAACTGCCGATAAGCCAAAAGCGGCGGATTGTTATCAGCAAAAACGGCTTCGCCATAAAACGAGGCTATGAAGACCTTAATAAAGAGGTAATTGGCGCCCAGATAACACTGCCGCAAGGCAAGCGTTTTAAAGTCATCGTCGCGCACCCTACGGCAACAATCGACTCAATCAAACAACATAAAATTGGTATTGCAAACCTCAACCAGCTGGTTCGTTCTAAAAATTATTCAAAAAACACGATAATGGTAGGTGACATGAATCAGTGGCGGCTAATACCAGGGTCGTTTAGGCACAAGGCTTTAGATGTAATGCACTCACGAACCGGTTCGGTTTTGAGCCCGACCTGGCGCCATAATGCCCATCGCTTCACCCCGCTTCGTCTCAATTTAGACTATTTGTATTGGAGTAAAAATAGTGATTTTTATTTAAAAGATTTTGAAGTGTTGCCCGGTAATGTCTCGGATCACCGCCCGCTTTTAGCTACTTTTGAGTACAGATCATTGAATAAACCCATATGAAGCGCATGACAATCACGATCTAGACCAGCTTTCTGAGCCAAACAATACTTTCTGGTGAATATTTTGGTATGATGGCTATATGAATAAGTATCTCGCAATTTTTCACGGTCCTGCCTCAGAGGATGATAAAAATGCTATTACGCCAGAGCAGGAACACCAGTTCATGGACGCCTGGAAAGAATGGGCACAAAAGAATAAAGAAGCCATTATTGATCCTGGCGCTCCTCTTGGCAAAACAAAACAAGTGACTCAGGGCAGTATCTCGGACATTGCGAACGATCTAGTCACGTACACGATAGTGCAAGCCGAATCACACGATGCCGCTGCTGCAATATTCTCAACTCATCCGCACAATACATTATTTCCTGGCACTTCCATAGAAGTCATGGCATGCCTTCCTGTCCCTAAGAATATGTTCTAGAGCGGCACGCGGAGCCAAGACTAATTAGAGTATCAAGTTGGGGAAGAGTCCAGTAAGCATTTATGCTGCTGGATTTTTATATTGTGGTAATGCTTGCGTAGAAAGACTTCTTCAGCAGTCTTTTTATAGACATGAAAATAGGACCCTACTGATACTTAATTGCGCTTGGCAAAGATTGTGAGCGTTGGGAGCTCTAACAACGTATTTTCAGGTCCTTATACCAGGATGGTCATCGATGCCATCCTGGCTTTTTTTGAGAGCTGCCATACTCACGTAGCTGCAGGTTTGCGACGAGAACTGGCGGGCTGACTTCGCTTTTTGGACTTTTTAGGCGACAGCACCTTCAGAATTATGAAGGTAACAAGCGTCGCGAGGAACGTCCAAGCCATTGCTATTGCGAATTGGTCTTCCACTGAAGGCCACGGAGTCCCATATGCTTCCTTGGAACTCGTGTCGAATGAGTCCGAGAAGTAAGCGTTGTTACTATTTCCGTCGTAAAACCATGCTTCCAGTTCGTGACCAACGTCTACGTGTCCGCTCAATTGCACGTCTCCGTAGTACGAAGGCCCGCCGGAACGTGGCGTAACCATCACTTCTGTGTTGGTATAGGTCGAGCCCCAGAGGCCGAAGATGCCACCTACGGTCTTTGGCTCGTCTGCTTTGACGACCTGTGCAGGAAGAGCAGTGCCGTAATGAGCTATGGAGTCGGAACGGCTCTGAAGCTCACGAACGGACATGCTGGCAAATACCGCTATAGCTACCGCGCCAAGTATGGCGTACTTCAAAGGTA
>CAYLXX010000067.1:0-3088 GCA_964387955.1 uncultured Gammaproteobacteria bacterium | reverse complement strand
AAAAAAACAGTCGAAGAAGAAGCTTCCAAAGAACGAATATTATTAACGCGGGAACGCGCGTATCTTTTTTTTAGAAATCGCATTCTCTACATGTCGCTTCATGCGGGAACCTGGCGTTTTTTGATATTTTTTTTCTTAGCCAACCCAATAATCAGTTTGCTTTACTTGCCATCAATACCCAAAAAATATCTATTTCTTGCACTCAGAGGATGGATCGACGGGACAGTCTATGCTGTAACTAAAAATCATACATTCATCGCACATCAAAATAAAAAGTTTCTTAATTTATGAAAAAGAAAAAAGTTACTTTATCAATTTGCATACCAACATTTAATAGGGCGGAGTTGCTTGAACATACTTTGTATTGCGCGGCCCACCAAACTGTCAAACCGTATGAGGTAATAATTGTCGATAATGCCTCAACTGATAATACCCGTGAAGTAGTGAAGAAATACAAGAGATATGGCTTCAAATATGTGAGAAATAAACGCAATATTGGTTTGATGCAAAATATTAATCGCTGTATTAAATTAGCTACAGGATCGCACTTAATTTTTCTTCATAGCGATGATCTTGTTTCACCGGATTGGTATGAATCATTTCATCAAGTTATCTCTCACCACGAGGCCATGCTATACACAACCCCAATTCTGATTATCGATGAAAATGAGAAACTTAAATATGTCTGCCATATGTTTGACAAAAGTCAACTTCTCAAGCAACCTGTGGTTATCAAAAAATTATGGTCAAAACTCACAACAGGTCCTGGTCCATCTGCGGCAACTGCTTACGACATGCGCGTTTTTAAGAATTTAGGCGTTTTTAACTTAGAGTATAAAACTGAGGCAGATATCATGATGACCTATCAAACAATTTCCATGTATGACATATATTTTCTTCGCCAATGGGTATATGCTCATCGCTCTCACCCTATGCAAGGATTTGATCTGACGCGGCAAAAGAAAAATCTTGTAGAAGAGTTGAAGCGAGTAGATAATTATTTTTCAATTCTCAAGTCATTCTATACAACAAACAAAAGTTCGATGACTACTGGAAGATATTTTATCCAAATTCCTTTATTTATGACTTTAACTCCAATAAATCTGTATATTATCAAATTTCAAATTTCAAAAATAGCTGGCTATTACAAAATTGCTTTTAAATATTTCCCGGATTTATTTAGGTATCCGTCCGACTGGATTATTTTTTTAAGAGTCCAACTATTTTTTGTCGGTAGAGCACTGTTTGGTAAACTGCTAGCTCAACGAGATAAACATTTAGCATCTTGGTATGAAGTAACGGTGAACGAGTTGAGGAAGATTACTTAATCTTTTTTAAAAAACCTTGCGGACAACTGGTGACATAAAATTTATTGTAGGTTGTATCGATTAAAAAACTCTTGTTACCTTTCATAAAAAGTTTCACTGCATCCATAGCGCTATTTTTTTTGAAGTCAGCCGAGGCACCTTTCAATCGGGCCAGGTATGGCATGAATGTATCAAAGACTACGATGTAGCTTCCCTTGGTGGCGATATCTTGATAGAGATTCATTTCTGCTAAAACATGAGGTCGTCTATGATCAGAGTCTAATAATACTAATACTTTTTGACCGGGTTGTATCATTTTTTTTACTCGACTGATTACTTGAGGATCTATAGAGCTTCCTTCTATCATGGTCACGCGCTTAATCATGGGGTGCTTATCAAGTAATTTTCGATTGTGTGCACGAATATCAACATCTATGCCAATTACTTTTCCGTGACCAAGCAGTTCGAGAAGTGAAGCATAATATATGATTGATCCTCCGTGAGCGATACCTGTTTCTACAATCACATCTGGTTTCTCGTTGAAAATCAACTCCTGCATGGCGATCATATCGTAGGGATTTTGTATGATTGGCACACCCAACAAATTTACTTCATAATCAATCTTATTTTCCCAAGCAGTTTGAGTCCATTTGAGAGCAATTTTCTGGAGTTTTTTGGTATCTTTGTTCTTTCTTCTCAATATGTATTTACTGAGGCCCTCGACATCCTTTTTGGTTGGAAATTCAAATTTTTTCATGGTGTCTTTTGTAAATAAGTGATATATCTTTTTAAGGCGTTTTGCCATGTGGGAAGATGGATACCGATGGCATGAGCCTTCTTATTTTTTAAAACCGAAAATTTGGGTCGATACACGCCTCCCGAAAAACCTTTTCTGTTAACAGGAATAATTTTTAACTTTGAACCATTTATTGTAACAATTTCTTGAGCAAATTGGGCCCAAGAACACTGGCCTTCATTGGCTAGATGATATATACCTGGTTTAACTCTCTTTTTCAAGAGTTTGTATGTCGCTTCTGCCAGATCGACTGTATAGGTAGGATTGACAATTTGCTCGGAGGATACCTCTAATAATTTTTTTTCTCGAGACGCGTTGAGTATCATCAAGACAAAATTACCTTTTTTCGAGCGGCTGCCTTTTATACCACCATATACTCCATTGGTCCGTATAACAATACTATCGTTATGATAATTCAAACAAATTATTTCTCCAGCTAATTTTGATAAGCCATACATCTGTAGGGGATTTGTTCGATCATCTTCCACGTAAGGTTTATTTTTAGATCCATCGAAAACATAATCAGTGCTATATGTCACCAATCTTACTCTATATTTTCGACACAGTTCGCTCAAATTTTTGAGAGCAATGGCATTAACTGCAAAAGCTTTCTCTGGGTAGATATCGCAATCGGGGACAACATGATAAGCGGACGTATTAATGACAACATCTGGTTTATCTTTTTTTATTTTTGATTCTAGCTGCTTATACTGCAAGATGTCGAGTTCATCATGACCATATGCTTTTAAAGTGATTTTAAATTGATTGGCTTGTTCAGCCAGCGCTTGCCCCAATTGCCCAGTTTTACCTATTAGCAATATTTTCATGTTAACTGTGGCCAACTTTTATCTTTATCTGCCATTTTAGGATTTTTGATTGGCCATCTGATGCCAATTGCAGGATCATTCCATCTTATCCCTGTTGCATGAAAAGCAGAGTAATAATTGGACATAAAATATTGCACTAAACAATTATCAGTCAAAGT
>CAYLXX010000066.1:0-3291 GCA_964387955.1 uncultured Gammaproteobacteria bacterium | reverse complement strand
GCATTAGCATCCGCGAACTGGAAAAGATCCAAGCCGAGGGCAAGACAGCAATTAAAGAAGTCGAGTTTCTCGGCCTGCAGAATGTCCTGAAGGCCAAACAAAATACCCTGGCGATTGTTATGCTTCCGCCGACTTATGAAGAGTGACTTCACCGGACCAGTTAATATTGGATCGGACGAGATGGTGAGCATTAACGCGCTCGCGGAAATGGCCATGAAGATCGGCGACAAAAAACTTAAAATTAAGCATATTGATGGGCCATTGGGTGTGAGAGGTCGCAGTTCGGATAATAGATTAATCAAAGAGAAACTAGGCTGGCAACCAACAGCCAAGCTTGAGGATGGGCTTCGATCCACGTATATTTGGATTGAAAAACAGGTAAAAGCCAAGAAAAAGGTCGCAGCGAAATAATAGGCTAGGGTGGTTTAAAGTGTCGGCCGGCAGAAGCCTACAAACTATTTGAAAATGAAGATTTCTATAATAACACCCTCCTACAACCAAGCGCACTTCATTGAACGCACCATCGAGAGTATCCTCGGCCAGGATTATCCGGATCTCGAATATATTGTTATGGACGGGAAATCCACTGACGGAACCGTAGCTATCTTAAAAAAATATTCTGACAGGATCATTTGGAAATCTGAAAAAGATAGCGGCCAATCCGAAGCCATCAACAAAGGCCTTCGCAGAGCCAAGGGCGACATAGTTGCTTTTCTAAATTCAGATGATACGTATGAGCCAGGTGCTTTGCGAAAAGTTGCCGAGTTTTTTGAAAAGAATCCTGATATAAAATGGGCATACGGAAAGTGTAAAATCGTCGATGAAAGCGATGTAGAAATAAGAAAGCCGATTACTTGGTATAAGAATCTTCTGCTTAGGAGGTATAGCTATAAAAAGCTTCTGAGCGAAAATTTTATATCCCAGCCAGCAACATTCTGGAGACGGGAAATCCATAAAGAGATGGGCTACATCAACGAGGATGAACACTATACCATGGACTATGAGTTCTGGCTTCGTATCGGGAAAAAGTATCCGGCGGGCGTTATACATGATTATCTGGCAAACTTTCGTATGTACAATGCCAGCAAAAGCGGCAGCCTAAGCAACCCGCAGTTCAAAGATGAATTACGAATCGCAAAAAGTTATAGCAACGGAGCTCAATTCCCAATTTTTCTGCACAGGATAAATTACTTCAAGATTATCTGGGTATATAAGCTTATGGCCGTAGTGAGGCGCAGGAGAACACAATAAGTAATCTACAAGGTAAGCAAGTTCTGGTAACGGGCGGCTGCGGCTTTATTGGCAAGAATCTCATACTAGAGCTTCTGGGCCAAGGCGCCGTGGTGACTGCCCTTGATCTATCTTCAGCTGACTGGGATAACCTGCCTAATAAATCTAAGTGCGTCAAGGCAGATATTCTACGACAGGATACCTTAAAAGGGGTTTTCGATAATATCGATATAATTTATCACCTCGCCGCTAGAACGGACATTGACGGCAAGAATCTGGATGATTACAAAGTGAACTTTGAGGGGACCAAAAATATTATTATAGAATCATCCAAGGGCAAACTCCCCGAAAGATTTGTCTTTTATTCGACTCAGTTGGTAGTAGGGCTGTTTAATGAAACGAGATTTATTGATGAGAGCGAACCTTATAAAACAAAAACCTCTTACGGTCAATCGAAAATAGAGGGCGAAAAAATTGTCAAAGAATACTGCGGCAAATTAAATATCCCATATACAACTATAAGGCCGACTTCTGTATACGGACCATGGGGGGAGACACCTTATAAAGAATTCTTTCATGCTGTAAAGAACCGAAAATACTGTCATATTGGTAAGGCAAATAACCTGGTCAGCCTTGTATACGTAAAAAATCTTATCGACCTGACAATTCTAACTTCTCTTAGCCAAAAAGCTAAAAATGAAGCATATTTTGGTAATGACTTCCACCCTTATACTATGAGAGAAATTGTCAACACCGTAGCAGCTTATTACAAAATCAAAATACCAACTATACCCAGTCCCATTATTACCCTTGCTGCATATACCATGGGCATCTTTAAGCTATTTGGTGCGAACGTACCCCTCTATCCTTTTCGTTTGAAAAACATCAAAGCGAACTACTGTTACGATATTCAAAAGAGCGTACGTGTTGGATATGATCCGAAATATGATCTGGCAAAAGGTATTAATGAAACCCTAAACTGGTATGAGAGCAAGAAGTTGATATAAGAGGCACACTAAATATGAAGAGCGACAAGTATAAAATGAAAACCTTCAAGCGGTGTCCTTTTTGCGGAAGCAAGATAGTTAATAAGTATTCCGGGCTCCGAGACAGGTTTGATACTACAAGCAAAACTTTTTCAGTCTCAGAATGCACTTCCTGTAAAGCCGGTCTTCTAAATCCTATGCCCACCGGCGACGTCTCACAATTCTACCCAACTAATTATCTTTCTGGCGAAGACCAGGCGGAAGAAAAGTCGGGCGGATTCGACTTTGAGAAATGGTATCGCTACAATCAATACAAGTATGACTTTAAGCTTCTCAGGCAAGCATCAGGATTAACATTCAAGAATGCTGAATCATATATAGACGTTGGTAGCGGCAGTGGCGAGCGGATAACTTTTGCTAGAGAACAAGGTTGCAGCAAAGCCTTTGGGGTAGATAAATTCGACTTTGCGAAAAATCAATCAAAACAAGAAGCCAAAATCATTAACTCCGAAATCATTGACTATAAACCAAGTAATAAGTTCCAGATCGCCTCATTATTTCATGTGCTGGAGCACGTAGAAAACCCAGAAGAAATCCTAGCACACATTAAGAAGAGCATACTTGCTAAAGACGGCTATTTGATAGTGCAAGTCCCAAACTATGGTTCTTTTGAGAGGCATCTATTTAAGAGCAAATGGTTTAGTTTTGATGTTCCGCGGCATATATGGCAATTTAATGAGCAGTCGTTAACCAATATGCTCAAGCACGCGGGCTATAAAATAGAAGCAACGTACCAGTCGAATGCACCTCTCCACCCGGTTACTATTGTTCCCTCCATCAACAGAGAGCTAGATATACAGCGTATTTGGGTAAATCATTCTCGCGGTAATTGGTATAAAAGATTCATGACAGCTGTATGGGGAGCGTTAACGATTCTGACAATACCCATGACTATAATTCAGAATATATTTAAAAGATCATCGATGCTCACTGTCGTTGCATCCAATAAATAGCTCTTGCTTTTTAAAATAAGCTCAATCTTTCCCCGTTTTTTTAGTTGTACTCTCTGAAAGGC
>CAYLXX010000065.1:0-3328 GCA_964387955.1 uncultured Gammaproteobacteria bacterium | reverse complement strand
AGTGATCCCAGACAGAATCGAACTGTCATCTAATCCTTAGAAGGGATTTATTCTATCCGTTGAACTATGGGATCTTGGAGCCTTCTGTCGGATTCGGACCGACGACCTACTGTTTACAAAACAGTTGCTCTACCACTGAGCTAAGAAGGCTAACTATCTGAATAATTATAACAAATTTGGATTGGTAACTTGAGGAGCTCTAAAGGCAGACTTTAATAAAAGCAGGGGAGGACGCAGCTACCTCTTACGCATTGGCTGCCATTCCAACTGAAGTAACATGACTGCCATCCATCACCGTTTGGTCCACAGTTGGTTTGAACGGATTGAGGACTTGGACAATTAGGAGGCGTTGGTGTGGGTGTTGGTCCTGAGGTCGGTGTCGGGAACAGGGAAGAGTTAAGTCGAATGTTGATGGTATCTCCGCACAAGCTATTAGAAACTGATCTAATATGATTAGTACCACCCATTGTGTATGTGTAACTTATTGTATTTGGATTCGGAAAGTTTTCCTGATCACAGCCCATTGTGACGCTGTGGGTATCGTTAACATAGAGATAGCTATCAGGACCGGTGACCGATTCATGAAAGTTTGGCAGTGGAGAATCAGTGTAATCAACTGCATTTAGCAAAAAATATGGTTGAATATTTTGGTTCGTAATATTGACATGAAGCGCTCGCAGATCAGCTAAGCCGACTGAATAAAAAGATATCAGACTTGGACAGGCTATCTGTGCAGAGTAGTCTCCGGTGATCCCATTAGGATAGATATAATGAATAGCCAGCGTGCCGGTGGCATTACAGGGAACCAAAAATGCAATGCTGCCATTATTTGAACCAATTGAAGCACCTGCTGCAAAGACACTAAGAGGGCTTGTCCAGGTAACTCCGCTAATATCAACTTGAGGATCAATATCCTGATTTGATACAGTGACGTAAATCCCTAAAACATCTGGTCTATCTGAGTTTGTGGTATTGCTTGAGTTGTTGGGATCAACTGGTGTTAGTTTAATAACGTTATCATCATTTGGGTACATTGAGCGAAACTTCTCTTCACTAATTGCCCTTATTGGAGCTGCAGCTGATCCAACAGTACCTGTATGTTCCACAGTTGCCGTGATATCATCACCCGCACCTCCTGTTTCATCGTCTGCATAGGATTTTTTGATAGAATTTCCAAAAATAAAATAAACAGTGCCAAACATGATCATAATGATGAAGGCTTTACTAAGAAAGGAGAAAAACGTACTAAATCTATTTTTAAAATATAGTCGTTTCTGCATTTGCTACTAATAAAACCAAAAAAAATTGCTCTTGTCAAGAGCAATTGAACAAAAACTGTTATTTACGGAGAGGAAATAGGCAGCCTATCTCCAACTTTTAACGTCGAGTACGTTATAGGATCAAGGGAAATCGTTTTATTGAAACAGCTTATTTTTTCAGGTAGTTTTGTACAGACTTCAATATCTGCAGAATAATCAATATCAGACTTAAGTGAAACTGTCTGAGATACTGGAACAGTGGTGTAAAATTGGATACCAACTACGGAAAGTAGATTATTCCATGCTAGTTTTTGAGGATCAAGAATTACGTTAGCGTGGGTTGCTATATTCGGATGCAGAGGACCAACTGTTTTTTTTAAATTGGTGACTATACCCTTCTCTTGCTGAGTCATCTGAGGGTGATGCAAAAATGTCCCCGCAAATGCCACGAGGGAGATTCCTACTGCTACTTTATACTTAAGATGTTGCTCTTCTTTGGAAGAAATATGAGTATGGTGTTCAAACATGAAGCGTTTTTTTAATTATTTTATAGTTAAAGTATACCACAAATCCATGATTTATCAAAACTATAGGTTATATCGTGAGCCTTTTTATGCTCAATTTGAGGCTATTGAGTACTTACCTGCACTGAGTCTGTTGAGACATGACCTGCTCCATCATATGCTTTAACTTGAATGGTATATGAAGCTCTTCTTCTTGGGATACTCCACGAACATCGATATAACGGCTCATTGTTGCCTGTTGGCTCATCTTGGGTGCAGATCTTCGTACCGTTCACGTAGGTCTCAACTTTGGTGATAGACATATTGTCGGATGCAAATGTATCAACAAATGTTGAGCTGGTGTATTGAAATATAGAGCCGTTTGTCGGAGCCTGAATGTGAACAGTCGGCGCAAATATATCAGTGGCTGGCGGAATCGGTCGACCAACGCTGCCTTGCACCATATCGACATCTTTTTGTGTCACATATCCGTCGCCATCCAGATCAAACCGACGCCAGGGAAAAGCCTGATCACCCATGTAATACGCATCTCTGTTCGGACTGAGTCGATAAAAGCCAATACCATTGCCTTGTCCAAGATACGATATGATTCTGTTTACATCTGTTTGATCTACTACATTGTCATCATTAAAATCCGGCGGGTAAAAGTCTTCCTCATCGTCTGGAATATTTGAACCATGACTAGCCAACCATTGCGAACCCTTTAATGTATTGTTGTAGTCTGTTGACATAAATCGACCCACGTCCTGCATGGTGTGCTCTATGCTGTCATTCCAGCCATCGTGATCTGCATCTGCATTCATGCATTGTGAGTAAAAATGAATCGTCCAGTCGTTGGCATCTTCACCCTTCATCAGGATATTGGATGCAGTCGACGTACCAACGTTGGTTATGGTGAATGAATAAGATACATAGGGAGGAGTTATACCAGTGTAAGGAAACATGCAGACACTGGCTGTGTTACCAACAGGGGGAGCTACAATATGAGAGTTTGGAGCAACAGGAAAGTTAGTCGACAGATCAAGCTGAGAACCACTCCAGTTAACATGAGCCATTAAGGCTCTTAGACCGCAGCTTGGTTTCTGGGGAGTAAATGTATAACTGGCACCTGGTGCAAGTGAACCACTCGCTTGCCACCAGATGAAATCATCTTCTCCAACACACGACCGATCTGGTAATCTGTATGTTTCTGAGTCAATATGCATGCCTGATGTCACTGGGGTTGGTGTCGGCTGACGAGAACGCGCCTCGGTGTTTCTTGATTCAAGCATGGTCGAGGCTGTATAGTTTGTTGAGTAAAGAATCAACCAAGCAAGAAGAAGAAATCCTCCAATAATCGCCAGAAACTGAAACGTACTAATATTTTTTGTTTCTTTGTGCACCTTTTTCAGATTCAATCGAAAACTGAATAATAGTTAAACAATAAAGGAATTTCTTACATTCGTCAAGAGGAAATACGAAGAGTGCCGCGGGAGAGAGTCGAACTCTCACGTCTTGCGACACAGGATTTTAAGTCCTGCGTGTCTGCCATTCCACCACCGCGGC
>CAYLXX010000064.1:0-3365 GCA_964387955.1 uncultured Gammaproteobacteria bacterium | reverse complement strand
GAATTATAACATCATTCATGAGAGCATTCAATACTATGGGACGTTGGGGTGACTGAGGGGGCTCGAACCCCCAACATTCGCCTCCACAGGGCGACGCTCTGCCAATTGAGCTACAGTCACCAATAGCTCATATTATATCAGGAATAATGCACTTCTGGCCAGTGCGGGTCGGTCTCAACAATCAAATCCAGGTAGATCTTTTTACCTGTCGCCAGCTCCATTTCCTTACGAGCCATACTTCCGAGCTCTTTTATCTTACGCCCGCCGGTGCCTATGAGCATTTTTTTATACCGACTACTGGTGGTTAAAATCCGAGCTTTGATGTAAGTCAATTTATCAGATCTTTCAACTACATCATCGACCATGACGGTTGTGGTGTAGGGAATTTCTTCACCCATCTGGAGAAAAATTTTCTCTCGGATTAACTCGGTTAAAAAAATGCGACTATCGATATTCATCAGTGGATATGCTTGTTTCTCTGTAATCTCAGATTTTTGTATCTCAGGGAGCAGTTCGAAAATCTTATCAACAAGAGGTTTCATGTGTTTCCCCTCCAGTGCTGAGATCCTATAAACAGTGTCAAATTCATCCTCGAGGTATTTATATTGAGCCATGTAGGAAGTCTCGGTGGGAATATCAATTTTATTAAAAACCAGTATTTTTGGCTGTTTCAATTTACGTACAATTCCCAGCACCTTCGCTTCTTCAAAATCTCGTCTTCTCGTATGGTCGACCATATAAATTACCACATCAACAGTTTCCTTGGTTGATTGGACAGTCTTTTCGTTGATTTTATGCGCTAAACGATCTTGGGATTTGCCAAAAATTCCTGGAGTATCGACAAAAATGATTTTGCCTCTTTCTTCCTCATACAAAGCCTTGATCGGAAAGCGGGTAGTTTGTGGTTTAGGAGACGTGATAGCTACCTTTTGTCCAATCAAATTGTTTAAGAAAGTAGATTTACCGACATTGGGACGCCCCAAGAGGAGAACTGTACCTTCCTTCATTGTATAATTATTATATCAGAAATATGGGTTCTACAGATGACAAGGCGATCATACAAAAAATTAAGCAAGGTGAACTTGAGCACTTTTCCTACATTGTGCATGCATATACCAAGCCGATTTATACCTATGTCTCAAAAAAACTATACGAGAAAGAAGACGCTGATGATATTGTCCAAAATGTTTTTTTGCAATTTTATAAGCATATAGACACATTTGATGAAAACGCCCAAATTCTTCCCTATCTATACGGTATAGCTAGGAATGAGTTGAAGATGTATTTTCGATCTAAAAAAACTACTGTGACTTTGAATGAAGATGTTGCAGCTGATGCGGAGGAAATTCAAGACACAAATATAGAAGAAGCCCTCCAATTATTGCCCAGCGAGCAACAAGAACCATTAAAATTACTATATGAGGGCTATACTTATGAGGAAATTGCTACTAAACTCCAAAAACCTGTTAATACTATTAAAACTATAGTGAGACGCACTCGATTAAAACTTAAAAAACAGCATGAAAAATCTTGAAGATAAAATTATAAAAAAAGTATACGAATACGAAACGAAGCATACACTCATCGATATAATACTGAGAGCGGGTGCAATTGTAGCGACGTTTTTACTCAGCATTTTTCTTATACTTCTTATTTATGAAAGGTTATATGAGCAGAGTACCTTGGACGTACTGCAGTTATTTCAAGAAGATTTCGAGGTGATTCGCCAGTACTTCGGAGACGTTGTTGAGGTGCTGTATTACGAAACACCCAAAGAAGATCTTCTCCTTTTTATAGCCGCAGCGATAACGTTTATTATTCTCGTGTTGTATTTTGTGAAAAATTTTGGCAAAATACACCGCAAGATTACGTCGCTTCTCAATTATTGGAAAAAATGAAAAATCAATTAACTTTTCTCACAATTATAGTAGTGTCCGCCGTATTATTTTTTATTCTCCGGGGTAATGTTACGCGTAACAACATGATGCAGTCGACCAGAAAAGTAACTGTTTATCCAACTATCCAGAAAACCGAAAATTTAGCTAATGAAATTCCGCTAACGATTAATGAACCAGAGAATAATGCAACAGTTTCCACCCCCAATATCGTAGTCAGCGGCACTACTGCCCCTGGTGCAGACATTATCGTCAATGATGTAGAGCTTAAGGCAGATGGGCAAGGTAATTTTTCTACCTCTTATATTCTTGATCCAGGGAATAACATTATTGATATAGTGGCTAATGATGAGAACGGTAAATATTCAGAAAGAGAGTTGGTTATTCAACTTCAGGATAGTTCAGAGGCACCGCAGTGATGAAACTTTTTACCAATTTTTTGCATATATATAGGTATATGAAAAAAACCTTTATTTTGTCTTTACTCGCAATTTCTCTTTTTATTTTTCCTCTGACAGTTTCTGCGCGCGGTAATCAGAATGATGATCATGAGCAACGAGGTATTATAAAAAAAATGCAGGAAATGATGAACAAAGACGACAAACAAGCATCAAGAGAGCAAAAGAAACAGGAATTAGCAAATACCAAAAAAGGCAAAATGGTGCATATCATCGACGGTATTGTTACTGCAGTTAGTGATGGCACTATTACAGTCGAAAAAGATAGTACTACTTATACAGTTCTTACTGATTCAAATACTAAATGCCGTAGGCATTTCTGGGGTAAATGTAGTATCGATGAAGTTGTAGTAAATGATCACGTGAATGTTTGGGGACGAGTATCTCAAGATAGCAATACTACCATTCAAGCCATGATGATCCGCAACCTGTCAGTGATGAAGCGATATGGTGTGTTTATTGGTGAAATAACTGCAAAGGGCGCCAATTCATTCACACTCAAAACAGTGAGTCGAGGTAGTCAAGAAGTGACTTTTAATAGTTCTACCAAGTGGGTTAATCGTAAACAACAAACTATTACCTACACCGACGTTCAAGTAGGACATCGTGTGAGAGTGAGAGGAGTGTGGGACAAATCAAATAACACAATTTCCGAAGTGAAGGAAGTCAAAGATTTCTCACTCCCAGCTCTGATAAGTGGCACACCAGCGCCAACAACAAGTACAACACCCACTCCTACAACATCGATCACGCCAACACTCACTTCGACACCCACGCCAACCAATACACCCACGCCAACACCTTAAGAAGTTTGCATATATAAACTTTGAAAAAGCTCTCGCAGGAGAGCTTTTTTCATGGCTGTTAATCTGGTAAAATAGGGTTATTGCCCGGTCGTCTAATGGTAGGACAGCAGACTTTGGATCTGCTTATCATGGTTCGAATCCATGCTGGGCAGCAAGTAACTGTTATAATAACTTCATGCATGATACCACAAGTAAGGTAGAGGTAG
>CAYLXX010000063.1:0-3407 GCA_964387955.1 uncultured Gammaproteobacteria bacterium | reverse complement strand
ATATCTGAAGAAAATCAGTAGTCCTTTTTTGGATTATTTATTGGAACATGGTAAATAATGCCTACCACATCTTCAATCGCCGATATTTTAACCCCACTTTCCATCATCCGACGACACATGTTCCAATCTGCCACTTCCTCCATCACCCAAGACTTGAAATCGTACTTGAATATTTTATCAAGCTCCTTCATATATATGGCGCTATGAAATGTGAACTGCCCTCGCTCCGGGGGGAAAGACCAAATATGCTCTTCCTTTCCTGTAGATAGATTTTTTCGCATTGAGGCACCATAAACAAGCTCGCATTTAGTTTTAAGAGCATGCTCAACCAATTTCTCCAAGTGATTTGGTGTAAATTCATCGTCATCGTCAAGAGCTGCGATCCAATGACCTTTAGCCAAGTGAGAAGCCATATTGATAGCCGGAGTCCCTATAACTCGCCATTTCTTCACGCGATCCTCTGGGTAATTTATCCTGTTTGGTAAATTATAAAAGCGTACCCGCCTGTCTTTTATAGCATTGATCCTTTCTTCGGTATCGTCTGTACAGTGGTCCCCCACTACTACGATCTCAAAGTTTTGATAGGTTTGTTTTAATACTGATTTTATAGCCTTATTTATTAGCTCATCTGGCCGATTATAGGTTGCTATCCTTACGCTCACCAGTGGATTTTTTTCAAAAGCCTCTTTATAGGAAGGGGTTTTCCTAAGTTGGTAAAGACCTTTGGTAAGATAGTCAGTTCTATCGTGATTTGATCTAGCTATATCCTTAACTTTTTCTTGCTGCACTTGCAGGTGGTCGACCTTTTTTGATAATTCTTCGAATCTAGATTCGAGTTTTTCTGTTGATTGATCCAGACTATTAATAATCGGGGCGTAGAGTTTTAGCAAGAGTTTAATTATAAAATTCTTCATAAAGTACTACCCGAAACCTAACGCGACATGAGTGATATTATACTTCACGTAGGGATGTATTGAAATTAGACATGGACTTCGAGACATATTTGGATCAGCCACTTGAATTTGATAAGGACATTTCCAGATATTTTGGTGATGAAGAACCTCTAACTATATTTGAGATCGGAGCCTGTGAGGGTGAAGACACAATCAAGTTACGAAAGAGGTTCCCAAAAGCGGATATTTACGCCTTTGAGGCATTGCCCAAAAATGTGAGACGAATGAAGAAAAACTACACAAAGTATAGTGCCTATGGAATTAATACCCAGGAAGTAGCTTTAAGCAATAATAACGGAGTAGAAAAACTCCACATTTCCTCCGGTCATCCGACTAATCTGCCCAGGATTAAGGGTTGGGACTATGGTAATAAATCTAGCTCCCTCTTGCCGCCCAAGGAGCACAAGAAAATACATAAATGGATGAAGTTTGACCAGCAAATTAATGTGAGAACAATGAGGATTGATACTTTTTGTGGAAGTCAGAGCATTAAGAAGATAGATTTTATCTATATGGATGTACAAGGGGCTGAGTTAAAAGTACTCCAAGGCGCAGGCAGTATTATTAAACACATCGGTATCATATGGATGGAGGTTGAAGCTATAGAATTGTATGAAAACCAGCCTTTAAAGGCGGAGGTTGAGACATTCATGAAAAAAAGCGGCTTTGTTAAGATTACGGATACAGTAGGCGATGTCTCAGGTGACCAGTTATACGTAAATAGTCGCCTTACAAATAAGAAACAGCGGCTAAAGGACAAGTTAACTAGGTCCCTGGCCAGAAAGTAAAACTTGAGTGATGATGTTTAAGTGGTACAAAAATAATAGGGGTCGAAGAACCCCAAAGTCTACTATTGACGCCAATAAGCTGAGGGTAGGGACTACAAATTTGACTGTACGTGAAACTTGGCTTGAAAAACAGCTTAAAAAAATCCCCAAAGATAAGATGATATTAGATGCTGGTGCTGGTGAATTACAATACAAAAAATTTTGCAAGCATCTAAAATATACCAGCCAGGATTTTGGTCAATATGATGGCCAAGGTAATGATGCCGGGCTGCAAATGCAAAACTGGGATAATTCGAAGCTCAATATTATTTCCGATATTGCAAAAATCCCAGTTAAGGATCGATCTTTCGATGCCGTAATGTGTATTGAGGTCTTCGAGCACATACCTCATCCAACTGAAGCTATAAAAGAGTTTGCGAGAATTTTAAAAAAAGGAGGCACATTAATAATTACAGCTCCGGTTTCATCTCTTACACACTTTGCACCTTACTACTTTTATAATGGTTACTCACGTTACTATTTCGAGAAGGTTTTACCAAATTACGGTTTTCGAGTCAAAGAAATTACTCTCAATGGTAATTACTTTGAGTACCTTGCCCAGGAGTTGAGGCGACTAGAGTCTGTCGGTACCAAATATGCTGCCAAGGCTGGTGGCTTATCTCCCACTGAAAGACAAGCAAGAGATCAACTTCTTGCGAAGATGCAGGCTTACACCGATATTGATCATGCCTCGAGTGAATTACTATCACTAGGGATAATGGTTGTAGCAATAAAAAAATGATTGTCGTTAAAATCTATGGCGGGCTCGGTAACCAGATGTTCCAGTATGCTACAGCTTCCATATTAAGTAAGAAATTATCGACCAGATTGTACTGTGATTTAAGTTGGTATCAGGAAAAGGCCAATCGCAGTGGTATTGTTCAGCGGCATTACGAATTAGATCAATTCGGCATTAATACTAGAAAGGTTGGCTTTTTGGCTAAATTGAAAAGGCAGCCAACCTTGTTTAAAGAGAGTTACCAGGGGTACGATCCCATGTTTGGAAATTTGAATGGAGATATATTACTCGACGGTTATTGGCAAAGTTACAAATATTTCGAAAACTATGAACTCTTGGTTAGGCAACTTTTCCAATTCCCAAAATTAAAAACAAATCAAAATCTTAGAGGTGAAATCACCAGTTCTCAGAGTATCTCGATGCATATAAGACGCGGAGACTACGCCGCAAACCCCAAAACTAAAGCCATACACGGACTTATGCCCATGTCTTACTACATGACTGCGATAAAAAGAGCTAGTAAAAACCTTAAAGCCCCTAAACTATTCGTTTTTTCGGATGAACCTAGTTGGGCTAAAGCAAATCTTAAATTACCACTACCAACTGTGTTCGTTGAACGAGGGCACAATGTTGATGATATGCACCTGATGTCCCTGTGTAAGCAAAATATTATAGCTAATAGCTCCTTCAGCTGGTGGTCGGCTTGGTTAAATGAAAATCCTCGCAAACAAGTTATCGCACCAAAACAATGGTTTAACGATGCATCACTGAAAAACCCAGACCTATTACCTCGAGAGTGGGCAAAACTATGAACAAGCCAGTAGTTTCTGTTGTACTCCCTGTTTATAACGGTGGAGAGCACCTAGGTGAAGCCATCGCAAGTATTCT
>CAYLXX010000062.1:0-3562 GCA_964387955.1 uncultured Gammaproteobacteria bacterium | reverse complement strand
AATAAAAAAAATTTAAAAAATTTTTAGGGAAATTTTTACGTTTAATGTGCCTATATTGTACCTGGTCAGGGACTTAATCTAAATGTTGTATACTAAGAGACATGCATTTCGCAAAAAGAATTTGGAGTAATAAATTCTACCAAGGCGGCATCTTCCTCACCATTGCTTCATTCGGCGTCAACCTCATGAATTATTTTTTTAATTTACTAGTCGGTAGGACTTTAGGTCCAATTGGCTACAGCGAAATTATTGCACTGTTTTCGTATATAGCTATTCTTTCTGTACCAATCTCCGTTTTCTCCACGCTTATTATCCAAAAAACTGGATCTAAAGATGAAAAAAAACTGCACTTTGCCAAAGAACTTGAACAATGGCTGATAGCCAAAATCAAAGAACGGTGGTATCTTATCATACCTATTGTTTTGGTTATGCCGCTTATACCATATTTCACCAACCTGACTCCCAAAACAGCCTTTGCTCTCATACCGCTGGTGGCACTTTCTCTGATGGCGTCTTTCTATAGTTCTTCACTTCAAGGTCTCCATTTTTTTCTGGCTATATCTTTAATAACTCTTGTAACTGCATGTATTAAATTGTTAGGCCCGATTTTTAATTTATTCTTTCCCAGTTTGTTTGTAATCCTTTTCTTTCTACTTTTAGCAAGTTTTTTTAATTTTTTGTTTTCTAAAAAAGTTTTTTCTGATGCCTTAAAACCAGTGAAAAATCATAGGAAAAAGATTGAGCGCAGTTTGTTATCTTTCATACATGACAGGAAACTACTCGTGTCAACTCTGTCAATTTTAGCGATTACTTTATTTAGTAACATCGATATAATTTTTGCAAAACGTTTTTTCTCAGCTTATGATGCCGGCATTTATGGAGCTTGGAACTTGATGGCTAAGGTAATATCGTATTTTTTCTTTCCAATCCTGGCTATAAGTTTTGTTTATTTTTCAAGTAAAAAAAATCATGATAAGCAAAAGAATATTTTTTTTGTGAGCCTCTTAATTTTTGCAATAGTTGGCGTAATTAGCTATTTTTTTTATACTTACTTTGGAGAATTTGTGATTAATCTATTTTTTGGTTCCAGGTTTGCTACAGTGACACCATACCTTTCATATGCAAGCATTTTTGGGATATTATATTCTGTCATTGTCTACATCAATGATTTTTTTATCGCCAAGGAGAGCAAATTTTCGGCTATTTTACCGTGTGCAATCGCAATCTATATAGCAAGTTTACTCATCATTCCCAAAGACATTGGCTCATTTATTAGTCTAAATACTTTTTTTGCGGCGTGTCTGACTATTGTATATCTTATTGCCTCGACCTATTCGTTACTTTATAATAGGGCACATGAAAAAAAAGATTAGGACACACTTCTTAAGTCTTATTGTCCCAGTCTATAAACAGGAACGCACCATTGTCAATAATCTTCGCAAAGTCAAAACGGTTTTAGATGAAGTCAGATATGACTATGAAATCATTACAGTGATCGACGGCATGATCGACAAAGCCTATCAAAATCTTAAAAAAGCCAGACTCCGCAAAGTTATTTGCCTGGCGTATAAAGAAAATCAAGGTAAAAGTTTTGCCATAAGGCTCGGTATGTCAAAAGCGCAAGGTGATTATGTCATGTTTCTTGATTCTGGTGCAGAAATCGATCCCAACGGCATATCAATGCTTCTTGAACATATGGAGTGGTATCGCGCCGATATCATAGTCGGTTCGAAGCGACACCCTGCATCGCTTGTGAAATACGCTTTTACACGTAAAATTTTAAGTTTTGGTTATTATTATCTAGTGAAGTTTCTGTTTGGTATTAGAGTACACGACACACAGGCTGGTATAAAAATATTTCGGAGGAGAGTGCTTGAGAAAGTTCTACCAAGGCTGCTTGAAAAAAAATTTGCCGGCGATCTTGAGATGCTCGTTGCCGCAAATCAACTCGGGTATAAGCGCATTTTTGAAGCACCTATCAAACTTGATTACCGATTTAGCCAAGTTACTAATGCCGCAACATTAAAAGCAATTTTTTTCATACTCGTTGATACATTGGCAATCTGGTATCGGAAAAATTTACTCAATTATTATCGATTCCCTTCGAGAAAAAAAACTCAATTGAAACAAATGCGACATATAGTTACTCATACATTTGCTAGAAGATGACAGACCCCAAGATATCAATCATTATTCCGCTCAAACAACTAAGTTATTACCTCATATTTGAGTGTCTTCCAGCTTTGGAGAGTCAAACATACAAAAACTTTGAAGTTATTGTGCTTCCTAATGAGCAAGTTCAGTATGATTTATCGCTTATGAGAAAATATAAATTTTTACGAATTATTCCTACTGGAAAAGTTACCAAGCCAGCCGAGAAACGTGATTTGGGAGCAGAAAAGGCCACTGGCGAAATGCTGGCATTCCTGGACGACGATGCCTACCCCAAAAATGATTGGCTTGATCAGGCAGTGAAAGGATTCAATGGCAAAAATGTCGCTGCAGTTTGCGGACCCGGCGTATTACCAAAAAGAGCTGAATATTGGGAACAAGTGTTTGATGAGGTGCTCAAATCATGGATCGGCGCTGCGGGCTATACGTATAGATTTGTACCGCAAAAAAAGCGTTTTGTCGATGATTATCCCTCAATGAATTTTTTTATTAGAAAAAGTCTATTTCAGAAACTTGGTGGTTTTAATAATGATTATTGGCCAGGAGAAGATAGTAAATTATGCAACGATATTGTTTATAAAATTCATCAAAAAATTGTCTATGATCCAAGTGTTATTGTATACCACCATCGGAGAAAGGATCTAGAATCATACTTGAAACAGCACGGCAATTACGGCTTCCATCGAGGCGCTTTTTTTGCACATGGTGACCAAAATTCCCAGCGCCTAAGCTATCTTGCACCAACACTTTTTTTTCTGTATGTAGTAATTTTTATCATCGTACTGGGTATTCATAAAGTGATTGATTTTCCTGCCATTTTTTTGTATATTTTTTCGTTACCTATTGTGATTTATATATTATTGGCATTACAGCTCATGTTTGAAGCATTTTTTGATACGTTAAATCTTAAAATTGCTCTAGGTTCTGTACTCACGCTGTATCTGACTCATCTGACCTATGCTACAATGTTTATGAAAGGATTTACTCGAGGATTAGACCGTCAGAAAAGTATCTATGATCAAAGATAACATCGAAATTGTAAAAAAAGGGGATTTGGAGATACGTATCGAACGCGCCAAGTGTATTGGTGCAGCCACATGCGTTGTCTATGCGCCAAGCACATTTGATCTTGACGAAGAAAATATAGCTATCATCAAAAAAGAGGAGTGGGATCGATTCGAAAAAATCATTGCCGCCGCTCAATCATGTCCAACAATAGCAATCGAAGTCTACGAAAAAGGTAAAAAAATTTATCCTAAATAAATAAGTTCAGCCTGAACTCCTAGGGATATACTCCTATGCTCTAATATCTTTCTAAGACTCGTATACTAGTACGCGAGGTCCAGACACCTTAGAGACACCCCCTCATTGACTTACATTACAATGCAAG
>CAYLXX010000061.1:0-3652 GCA_964387955.1 uncultured Gammaproteobacteria bacterium | reverse complement strand
TCACACTTTATTTTCTGGAGTTGGCGTTTAACGTGCATATTGGCTTCGCCCAAACTCTCTTCGTGCTGGCTTTTGGCGTCATCAGCGCCACAGTTACACCAACCCCCGGAGGCATCGGCGGCGCCGAGGCCGGACTGGTGGCAGCATTCATCGCCCTGGGCGTACCATCACAGCAAGCCCTGGCCGTCGCACTGGCATACCGCTTCATAATCTACTGGCTGCCGATCCTACCCGGACTAGCCGCCTTCAACATCGCCCTCCACCGCCGCTACATCTAACCAATTTGGCCTAGACAGCATCACCCCTGCCCGCAAAAATATCCTCTTAAGCTCTTATTTTTTTATTTTGAGAAGCAGATCTTGCTTTTCGAGGATTACAAATTGTAATGCTACTAGTATTTCTTCTATCGAGAAGCTTATTTTGGTATCTTTTCTGAGCTCTTTTCTGAGTAGTTTTGCGACTTCATCAGAATAAAGCTCTCTTGCTATAGATTCGGGTGACAGAGCTGTATTCCTTTTCCAATACGATTCTAGTTCTTTTCTTTGTATAGAATGTTTCGTAAGGAAGATTAATTGCTTTGAGGCAGCCGGTATCTGCTTTAAGTCATCTAGATCAAAGCTGAATAGCTTTACAACACCTATGGGCTTCGCGAAAATAATTCGATAAAGCTCAATTTGGCGGCCATTAGTCAATACGGCCCAGTCGATTCCCTCGTTCGCCGCGTAGCCTACTGTCTGTCTGATGTGCCCATCATTGAGGTTGACACCAATTTGTTTAACTTCAACCACGAAATTCTTTTTTTGACCTAGTTGAATAATATAATCCGCATAGGACCCTTTTATTTCATATTCTGTTTTGATATCGACTAGTTCTTCATACCCGAGAACATATGTAAGGAAATTATTCACAAGTATCCGAGTTGCGGATTCATCTATACCCTTAAGATCCTTTAATAAATACTTATGTCGGTATTCTCTAAGTTCTTTGTTAAGTTTTTTAATCTGCAAATCAGTAGCCATAGAAATACTCCATCTGTTTCCTAATCATATTATAAGACCTGTTGCCTAAAAACTTTATTGCTTGTGGCTTTTTATATACTTTATTTCGTCAAAAAATCTTTAATTTTTTCTAAAGTTTTTTCTTGCGTCCGTTTTCGGATAATGTCACTTTCCCATACTCGTAAAAAACACCATCCTTCCTCAGAGAGTTGCTTGAAGTATTTAAGATCTCGCTTTCGATTCTTTTTAATCTTTTCCTTCCAGTACCCTTCTGGCATCCGTGCAAGAGTTTTTCTATATTCCCTGGCGTGCCAGAAATCTCCATCAATGAAAACGGCTTTCTTTTTTCGTGGAAGCACAATATCGGGCTTCCCGGGTGCCTTGGCGTAATGCTTCTGGAAATATATTCCCCGCTGCCTTAGATATCGAAAAACAACCAATTCGGCCTTGGTGTTTTTTGAACGAATGCGAGACATTATCTCGCTCCGCTCATCTTTCTTAAGAAAGTCTGGCATCTCTTAAGAAACTGGAACTGCTAGCAGTGTCTCTTGCTTTGGAAGTGGCTTGTGCTTTTCGAACTTGAAGGAACCGCCTTTGGCAAAATATTCGTCTAGGTCTTTTTTAATTTCCTTTGCGATAGCTTCAGCAAATTTAACAGGTACAGCGTTACCGATCATCTTGTAGCCGTCAGACACATAATCGTACACAAATTTGAAATCGTCTGGAAAGGTTTGGATACGGGCACACTCCCTAACACTCAATCTACGATATAGTTTTTCCTTGCCTGGTATAAAAATTCGTTTGTTCTGTTCAATAAATTTCATTTTTGGTGCCCTCGGGTGGATTGGTGCATGCCTGCCTCCTGCCTGGATAGTAAATGACGGTTCGTCCCAGGATCTAACCCGATTACGCGACATATAGATAGTGGAGAAGCCGCCATTCATGTATTCATGATTAGGTATTTTTAGCTTATCGCCTAGTGTCATATTCTTTTCTCCGGCAGGTTTTGCAGAAGTTTTCAGATCCCAGATGGCATCTCTTAGGTATTTCTTTTTGTTCTCTGCAATTGGCTCAGGAAACTCGAATTTTTTTCCTAGCTTATTATGATAACCAATGAAAAAAACCCTTTGGCGATCTTCTGGTACGCCGAAATCATGCGCGTTCAGTAGCTTGTATGTGAAGTGATAGCCAAGCTTTTCGAACTCCTCGAGAATATGGTCTAGAGCTTCCTTATGCCGTATCGAAAGTATTCCTGAGACGTTTTCTGCAAGGAAGAAAAGTGGTTTTTTGTCCCTTATGACTCGTATGTACTCAAGAAATATTTGGCCGCGAGTGTCGTTTAACCCACGCCCGGCACCTGCTTCGCTCCATGCCTGGCACGGGGGACCACCAACCACACCAAATGCACTGGGTATTTGGTGTGAGGGTACATCGGCAAGGCTTCTATCATCAACATCGGTCTCTGGGAAATTCAACCTAAGCGTCGGAGTGATTGACTTATCGAATTCATTAGCCCATAAAATATCAAAACCAGCATTATGGAAGCCTAGATCGAGCCCCCCCGCCCCTGTAAATAATGATGTAAGGCTATACTTCATATTTAATTAGTTTAGCATTTAGTATGTTCGCTGGATTGTCTGGGTCAGGGATTTTGATATCTTTGATACTCATTTTACTGCTCAACTCCGCTTCAAATTTCTGCCTAGATTTTTCCGGAAATGAATTATATTTATCAGCTCGCAAAATACAGTACGCTTTAAACTTTGAGTCATTGGCTTTAATGTAATCAGAGAAAACTACACTCGGGTTTTTAATAATCCACATACCTCTTACCCTTAGGCGAGTAATACCAAGCGGATCAACGCTTGGAATTCCAGCAATTTCATTCGTTTCGGGCAGAGCAACTCCGTGATACTCTTCCAGAATTACCTTTTTTATTCTATTAGAGTGGACTTCATATTTGTCGTGAGAGGCGGCATAACAATCACCGTATATAAACCACAGCCGGCGAAGTTTCTTATCTTTTTGTGACCCAATTGCATAAAAAATATCCTTTTTTGTCCACTTTTCTTTCTTTGCAAGCTGCCTGCATGTTTTATTTATCCTAGTGTCCGATGACAACAGAAATTTTTTGGGCGGAGAACTATTTAATTGCACGTCACTATTAAGCCCATCGACTTTTTTGACCTCAATCACATCCCCGTTCTTTAAAATTGCATCTGGTGGTTGGTTTGCGTTTCCATGATACGAGAACGCTTTATCGTGTTTTTCAAGCCTTTTTTCTTTACTAAGTTTTTGGCTTAGCGAATCTGCAAAAAGGTCCTTAACAAATCGCTCTAGCCCACCTCCAACAATCTGTATACTATTGCCGGATTCACCCTCTTGAAGTGTAAAATCGGATGTATTTTTTAGCGTTACGAACGCATCGAGTATATTTGACATCTAAAACTCCGTTGGCTTGATTATACATTCTTGGCAGAGGCCTTGGAAGTTCGGTTGAAATTGCTTGATTTGTTAAGTAATATCCTTCCCCGCTGGCTCCGGTGTCGGCTTTTATTTGTACGGACTATCAAAAACGGAGAGAGTAAAGTCCTGGAAGCAGGCTTGAATCGAGGACTGTTTGAGCCCTTTAGGGCGAGTTCCGCAGATTCACC
>CAYLXX010000060.1:0-3735 GCA_964387955.1 uncultured Gammaproteobacteria bacterium | reverse complement strand
ATCGGCGACATTGGCTGAGCTGGCAAGAACTTTTGTGCTCACCAAGTTATTGGGATCACCTGGATCGCCAGCCCAAACACTAAAAACTTGTTTCACATAGCCTCTATCCGTAGGAGGTGCTGGCCAATTGGCTCGAATTGTGGAATCAAGTGGGGTTAATTGTAAAGCAGGATCGGTTTGCACAGCAGTAAACACTCCCTGAGCGTTGGTGTTACGACCCTGAAAACTCTTATATGACTTATATGTGAAAAAAAACAGCATGAAAAGTACAAACACGAGGATGACATTTCTGGAGGAGATGGAGGAGTTTTTATTCATATGTTTATTTTGCAGTAGATTTTTTTATAGTTAATTCTAGATTTACTCCCCTTTTGTTTAGATAAGTTAAAATTTACTCGAAGAGAATTGGTTTGTCAAGGACATTTTTAAGACTTGTTTTTTAAATACATTATTGTTATTCTAATTAGTGCTATGAGTGAGAAAGGTATATTACATAGTTTAGATGGATCAGCACCAAAAACCAAAATGACAGGCAAACCTCTGATTATTATGCTTGCGGTCGCAGTTGTTGCTGGACTCGCAGTCGGCGGCGTCGCAGGAACTCTCAAAAAAGGTCAAGCCAAAAAAGCTGGCGGCATAACCAATGCCAAAGCAGAAAAAACTGTTGGCATGGCCGATAAAAAAACATTCAAAGATCAGGCAGAAGGCACCCTTAAAGAAGGCGGTATGGATGGTGAAGGTTCGTATCATCTCCAACGTCCGGGCGGAGATTCTCAAAATGTATATTTAACATCTTCCACAGTTGATTTGGCTCAATTTATTGGTAAAAAAGTACGCGTACATGGCGAAACGTTCGCAGCCCAAAAGGCTGGCTGGCTCATGGATGTTGGTCTGGTTGAGATTCTTCAATAAAATATAGTATAGTGATAGCATGATCAAATTTGACGGGGTCACTAAAAAATTTCCTTTAGGTAACGTGGCCCTAGACGATGTGACATTTGAAATACCCGATAATGATTTTGTTTTTCTCGTGGGTCCATCAGGCGCGGGTAAAACTACCATACTTAAATTACTACTTCACGAATACGCGCCCACTACAGGTACGATTCAGATCGATGAATTCCAGATAACTCCTAAATCATTTAGTAAAGTCGAAAATCTGCGCCGCAAAATCGGCATGGTTTTCCAGGATTTCAAAATTTTGCCCGATAAAAACATCATTGAAAATATTGCTCTTAGTTTAAGAGTGGTTGGAACTAATCCCCAAGTCATCGATAAAATGGTATCCGATACACTTGAACTTGTCGGCTTACCTCATAAGAAGGAAGTTTTCCCTGCTCAACTTTCTGCCGGAGAACTACAAAGAGTGGCCATTGCTCGAGCCGTAATTGGTGACCGCAATATAATTCTGGCCGATGAACCCACAGGCAACCTTGATCCAACAACCACCTGGGAAATCATGAAAATTTTTAAAAAATTAGAGGGCCAAAAAACCATCATCATTGCCACTCACAACACAGATATTGTAAATAGCATGAAAAAAAGAGTCGTCGTACTTAAGGACGGTAAACTCAAGAAAGATCTCAAAAAAGGAGGGTATGAACTATGAAGGAAATATTAACATCTGTTAGAAGAGCACCATACCAATCGATGGCTGCACTCCTTGTGCTGTTTTTCACTTTGCTTCTGTCGGCCATCCTATTTTTATCTATGAATTTTCTGCAAGGATTGCTGGGATATGTAGAGACAAGACCTCAAGTTACCGTATATTTTCAGTCAAAAACATCCGAGAGTGATATTTCAAAACTTAAAAACGATCTCCAATCAGATACCGAAAAAATCCAAAGTGTCAAATATGTCTCCAAAGATGAAGCATATAAAACATATAAAGCGTTAAACAAAGACAACCCGCTACTTTTGGAAATGGTTTCATCGGATATTCTTCCTGCATCGCTTGAAATTTATGCCACTAAACCTACGTATTTACCCGAAATTGCCCAAGTCCTCAAAAAACAACCAGGCATCGATGAAGTAGTTTTCCAGAAAGATATTTTTGATAAGTTGCTTACGTTAACTCGATTACTTAGACAAACTGCCTTTCTATTATTTGCATTTCTTATATTAATGTCTATTATAGTACTCACTACAACCACACTTTTTAAAATCGCGCTTAAAAAAGATGAAATTGAACTTTTACGGTTTATTGGTGCCAGTAAGGGCTATATCCGGCGGCCATTTGTAATGGAAGGGGTGTTTTTCGGGTTGGTTGCGGCAATCGCAGCTTTTGTAGTCATAACTGCAGTAATTTTTGCGATGCAACCATTTTTACAATCATATTTGCGCAGCATACCTCATCTTTCAGTTAGTTATGGCTTCTCTTCCCTACCAGTTTGGCCAATTAATTTTTATTTACTCGGAATTACTCTTGTAGTTGTTTCTCTTTTTGGCGTTGGGATTGGTATCATAGCATCCTTTATAGCTACTAAAAAATATCTCACATAATACGCTCGAATTTGCAAATACTGTTCTGACGTGGTTATAATGAATATCTATGCGGAGGAAGATCATTTTCTTGATTGTTCTTATTTTGGCTGCTTTAATTCTTTCGCCATTACTTCACGCACAAACTCCAGATCAAACTGCGCTCGAGAAGCAAATTGCAGAATACCAAGCAAAACTCGATAGTTTACGGCAGCAACGTAACTCTCTTGCCTCCTCTATACAGTATTTTGATACCCAAATTTATCTCACAACTTTGCGTATACAAGATACCGAACAAAAGATTGTGACTACTCAAAAAGAGATCGATATGTTGACCAGCCGTATTGGCGGTCTTGACACATCGCTTGATTATTTATCTAAACTTCTGATTCAACGAGTAGTTAATGGATATAAAAATCAGTCGATCACTATTCTGGATGTGGTATTAAACAGTGACAATGCTGGTGACCTTATGAATAGGCTGAAGTACTACAAAACCATCGAACAAAATAATCAAAAAGTTTTAATTCAAGTTCAAGAGGCCAAACTCAACTTTGAAGAGCAAAAACAGCTTCGAGAAAAAAAGAAAATAGAGCTGGATGAGTTGTCAAAAACATTAGACACTCAAAAAACGAGTCTGAATGATCAAAAAGCTCAAAAACAACAACTTCTCGCAGATACTCAAAACGATGAAGCTACGTATCAAAAATTACTTAATCAAGCGCGCGCGCAACTGGCTGGATTTACCAGATTTGTTGGCAGCCAGGGAGGCGCATCACTTCTGGGCAATCAAACGGTCTGTGACGATTGGGGTTGTTACTATAATCAACGCGACAGTCAATGGGGCGGAAATTCACTCAATGGCACAGGATACACTCTTGCTAACGCAGGTTGTTTGATAACTTCCATGGCGATGGTTTACTCACACTTTGGTCATCGCGGTGTTAATCCCCAAACGATAAATAGTAATCCAAGCAATTTCGCAAGTTACGAACCTGCTTGGCTCAAGTTCACAATTTCAGCAGATGGAGTCTCCACGACTCGAGTTGAAACTGCCATTGATAGCGAATTGGGCGCTGGACGACCGGTTATTGCCGGAGTAAGTTATGATGGCGGGCCGTGGCCAGATCACTACATCGTCTTGATCAGCGGTTCTGGCGGGAATTACCAGATGAACGATCCATTTACCGAAAATGGACACAACATCTCTCTCACAAGCCATTATTCAGTCGGCAGCATCGTGTCGGTGTATCG
>CAYLXX010000059.1:0-3741 GCA_964387955.1 uncultured Gammaproteobacteria bacterium | reverse complement strand
ATTTCAAGCTGCGCTATCAGGGTTCCGTCCTCGGTTACGCCTGGTCGTTACTGCGGCCATTACTATTGTTCTTGATCTTGTATGTTGTTTTCGTGAAGTTCTTGAGGATAGGCGCCAATGTCCCGCATTATCCAGTGTACTTATTGCTTGGTATTGTTATATGGAACTTCTTCTTGGAGATGACAGTTCAGAGCCTAGGCTCAATAGTTGGCCGGGGTGATCTTATCAGAAAAATCAGCATTCCGCGCTGGATGATTGTCTTCTCCAGCAGTATCTCCGCACTTATCAACCTATTCTTAAACCTTATTGTAATTGCCGTTTTCATGATAGCCAATCACGTAGGTGTGCTCGAAACGCTCCTCTGGCTGCCGCTTATATTACTCGAAGTATATTTATTTGGCCTTGGCATATCTTTGTTTCTATCAGCAGCATTCGTGAAATACAGGGATATTAATTACGTTTGGGAAGTGGTATTACAAGCAGGCTTTTATATGACACCAATCTTATATCCTCTGGCGTTGATTACGAACCTTACCTTACAAAAAGCCATTATGCTCAGCCCAATGGCCCAAGCTATACAAGATGCCCGATATGCCGCCGTAACCCATAGTACAGACACAGTTTATAATGTGTTTGATGGTGGCTGGTATGCCATTATACCGTTCATTATCGTAGCAGCTGCATTATTCATTGGTTTGACATATTTCCGAAGAGAATCTAAATACTTCGCGGAGAATATCTAATGAGCGACAACATTGCCATCAAAGTCGACAATATCAACAAGGTCTTTAGACTTCCTCATGAAAAAAATACATCCATCAAGGGAGCTGTCGTTAATTTCTATAAACGCGATAAAACTTTCGAACTACAAAAGGCCCTGGAAAACATATCATTAGAAGTGAAAAAGGGGGAGTTCTTTGGCATTATTGGTCGCAACGGCAGCGGCAAAAGCACACTTCTAAAACTGCTGGCTGGAATTTACACGCCAAATGGAGGAGGGATTAAAATCAACGGTTCATTAACGCC
The DNA here is from genome assembly GCA_964387955.1 of uncultured Gammaproteobacteria bacterium. Lineage (GTDB taxonomy): Bacteria > Patescibacteriota > Microgenomatia > UBA1406 > GWC2-37-13 > CAYLXX01. Next base: position 2,715 of record CAYLXX010000059.1, on the reverse strand, counting down.
ATTTATTGAGCTCGGGGTAGGATTTAATCCTGAGCTAACCGGCCGTGAAAACGTTTTCCTTAATGGCGCTTTACTGGGCTTTAATCGTAAAGAAATGAACAAAATGTACGATAGTATCGTAGAGTTTGCTGAGCTAAAACGCTTTATGGACCAAAAGCTCAAGAACTACTCATCTGGTATGCAAGTTCGTTTAGCCTTCTCGATCGCCATCAAGGCCGAAACAGACATCCTGTTAATTGACGAAGTTCTTGCTGTTGGTGATGGCTTGTTCCAGCAAAAATGCTACGACTATTTTGATAAAATTAAGAATTCTGACAAGACTGTAATTTTTATCTCGCATGACATGGGGGCAATCCAATCTTTCTGCGATCGAGCAATGCTCATAAATAATGGTGAAATGGTTGCTGAAGGCAAACCAGTGGAAGTTACACAGAAATACAGCAACCTATTGGCAGACTCAACAAAAAAGAAGAAGTATGAAACTTCAGAGATCCAACACGTTGGCGTGGGCGGCGCCGAAATCTTAAAAGCTGAGCTAATAAATAGCAATGGCAAAGCAACAGATCGGGTTGATGAAGGCGAGCCATTTTCGGTGCGTATACATTTTAAGTCCGACCGGCACATAGCAGAACCTACTTTAGGCGTGGGTGTCATGGGCCAACAGGGCCAATCCATACTAGGTCCTAATACCAAAGAAAGTCGCTACAAAGTTGATACTCTACCAAAGCGAGGTTATTTCGAAGCCAGCTTCTCCTCAAATCCGCTATCACCGGGGACTTATAGGGTGAGGTCTGGTATATTCAATACTTCTAACGTGGTTCCTTACGATTTTGTCGAGTATCTAATGAACTTCACTATAGTGGGTAAAAAACGTTATGGCGATGTATATATAAAACCTAGTTGGGAGATAAAAGAAAGCAAATAATGGATACAGCAAAATCGGGAGCTCAAATAGCAAGCAAAACCGCAAAACGTGGCGTAAAGGCTGCCCTAAATCCAAAACGCACAGCCAGGACAATTAAACGTATCCAAGAACGTCGTCGTACCAATAAAGATCGCGAAGAAAACTATCTTATATGGTTCGGCCATTATTTCAGAGCAATCAGCAACACCGAAAAACAAAAAAAAGAAATAGTTGGCTTCAAGAAAAAACCGCTCATTAGCATAATCGTACCGCTGTATAACACACGCGAAGATCACCTGAGACTTTGCATCGATTCCGTCATCAATCAATCATATGACAACTGGGAGTTGTGTCTCGTAGATGATGCCTCGCCAAAGAACACCGCTGACATGATAAAACCTTATATTAGTGAGCACAAGAATATCAAGATAAAGCGCCTTAATGAGAACCAGCACATATCCGGCGCGTCGAATGAAGGCCTGAAAATGGCGACAGGAGAATTCATCGCTCTGCTTGATCATGACGACATCCTTATGCCGAACGCCTTATATGAAATGACGAAAGCCATAAATGAAAATCCTGGCAAAGATTTCTTTTATAGCGACGAGGACAAAATAGATGAAAAAGGCAAGCACATTGAACCATTCTTTAAGCCTGACTGGAGCCCGGATTACCTTTTGTCATGCAACTACATCACTCACTTCGCCGTACTTAGAAAAAGCATCGTGGATAAAATAGGTGGTTTTCGGCTTGGCACAGAAGGTGCCCAGGACTGGGATCTCTTCTTGCGGTTTACAGAGGAAACCAAAAATATCCATCATGTGCCAAAAATGCTCTACTCCTGGCGCAAATCAGAAACATCAACGGCCAAAAACGCTAAAAGCAAGCCCTATGCGTATATTAACCAGCAACGAGTTTTGAGGGACGCACTGGCTGCTGAGAAAGTCTCCGCATCAGTCACGGTAACCCATTTCATGGGTTTTTGGCAGACCAAGTACAACGTACAAGATTTACCTCTAGTATCCATAGTTATACCGACGAAGAATAATCATGATCTCATCAGGCAGTGTATTGAATCAATAGTGGAACAGACTACCTATCCAAATTTCGAGATTATACTTGTGGACACTGGTAGCACAGACTCAAAAACTCTTAGTTTTTATGAATCCAAGTTGGTCACCAAAGGTCCCATAAAGGTCCTTAAATGGGACAAGCCCTTCAACTTTTCGGCAGTTTGCAATTACGGCGCACAAAAAAGCGAGGGCGATTACCTGCTGTTTTTAAATAATGACACGGAAGTTATAACCCAAGGCTGGATCGAAGAGTTGTTGGGTATCGCCCAGCAGCCGGGAGCGGGCATGGTAGGCTGTAAGCTTCTTTTCCCGACCAAACACATACAGCACGCAGGCGTTGTTTTATGCGAGCGTGATATAGCCTTCCACCCCTTCTATAACCGTGATCCGGAAATAGATATATTCACAAACGTTTACCTGAATAATATACGTAACTGTGCTGCCGTTACCGCCGCTTGTTCGATTGTTTCAAAAAAGAAGTTCAATGAGGTCGGGGGTTTTGATGAGAAACTCAAAGTGACCTACAACGATATTGATCTTTGCTTGAAGCTCCTGAAGACGGGCTACAGGAACATATACACACCCTATGCCAAGCTATACCACTATGAGTCTATGAGCGTAGGCAAGATTCATACCGACGAACGGGATCAGCAAGAGCTAGAGAGTGCCAAAAAAATGATGCGAGAACGATGGAGTGAGCTACTAAAACGAGATCCGTACTACAACGACAACTTCGTC
>CAYLXX010000058.1:0-3915 GCA_964387955.1 uncultured Gammaproteobacteria bacterium | reverse complement strand
TGATTTGTTTCAAAGTATCTATTTGATGGAAAAATGATTGCCGTTGAATGGTGCGGGCGCTGGTTTCGCCGGCTGGAAAGGTCAGCCCGAACAAAGTTTTACCGCCCAGAGTAATTCGTCGCTTGAATAGTCGCCAAGCAATAGTATCCTGGAATAATATCAACTCATGCTCTTTCAAATCGATGGTTTTGCCAAACAGTCTCAAACCGGTCCTATCATACAAATCCTGGTCAGCATTTTTATTGTATTTGGTAGCCGTCCACCACGAACCGAGATTAATAAACTTATAGCCTTGGTTGTGTAAAAATTCGGCTGTCCTATTATTCTCAATTTTATCTTTTAGAAGGGTGTAGTAAGTGCCGTTGTCAGGCTTGTTATAAAAAACTTTGGGTATGTAGTCCAAGTTTAGCGATGTCACCAATGATGGTGTGGTAAACGGATAATTGGCAACGCTATCGCTGGCCACGTAAAAGTTCTTGTCTCGTAAATGATTTATAAACGGCGAGTCATCGTAATTGTAGGCCTCTTTCAACGATCTTTGGCTACCATAATCCTCAATCATCAAATAATAAATATCCGGCTTTTTTCCCGTATTATTGAACGCTTTTACTTCCGGGCCGAATGTCGTATCCAGCAAGCTGTTGTTGGTAGTCCAGTGCCTAACCAGCGGATATAGATTAAGTATTAAGAGCAAGCTGGCAAATATTGCCAAGTAGTTTCTAACGTTTTTTGAAGGCTTGAGTTTGTTTTTCACAAAATACGCCGCGCCAATGTATAAAGCTAGAAGTAGAAACATGAAAAATAAATGCGATTCGACTTTAACATCGACTTTAAAAATAAAATGAAATGATTTATCGATTACTTTCTGATAAACAGTGAATAGTTGGCCGTAGGTAAAGGTAAAAACAATGGTGATGATGGCCATTATGCTGGCCTTGTATTTATCCTTTTTATAAATTAGATACCAGATACCGAAGTAAATCAGGGCCACTAGAGTGGCGAAAAACAGCGACCGTCTCATTAATGACGGGGTTAATTCCTGAAGGTTGTGTTGTGTCCAAAAGAATAGGATAGGTACGTTTGCGAATACGATAACCGGATACAAGTCCCTTTGTTTTGTTAACCACTTATAAAAGCCGCTGATCTGAATGGTTGAGACAATATTATTCTTTGCCGGCCGGCCTTGCTTTTTCTTCTTTACGATTTTATTAATAGTCGCTCCTATCTGGCTATTGTAGCAAACCTTTTAAGGGTCATTCAATTTAGTACTTACAATCTCAAGATTCTCTTCAATAGGTACCCGTAGAACTACTTTGGCCTTTTCAGCTTGTTAGCCGGAATTTTAGCTGCGGCAGACAGCTTTTGAAGAAATCTAACTAATTTCCAGGCTTTTGAGTTTTCAAGGTCTTTTATATTTTTTTTCAATGCTTTGTAGTAATTTCTTTGCTCCTGCAGTTTCTCAGCGATATTCTGATATTTCCTTTCTCTATCCTGTAGTGTTCGTTGTCGGAAATGCTCACCAATAACCCCTAACGGTTCTATTGATTTGCCTATAGGATCATTTGAGCACAATAGCAAGAAGTATATGCATTGTTCTGGCTTTAGTGCTACGGTGTCAATTGTGTTTATTGGTTTTTCCCATTCTGTAGTATGTAAATTATTGGGCAATATAGTGCTATAAAGCCATAACGTTTGGAAATAGTCTGCATGATACTTAAAGTATTTTTCTACTAATCTTTTGAGTTCGTTGTATTCAAACTCATGTATATGAAAATGGTTGCCTTCGGCGTACTCAATTTCATTTGGGGTAGATAAAAGTAGTTGACCGCTCTTTTTTAGAATTCTATTTATTTCAGTCATAAATTTTTCATACTTTTCTATGTGCTCTATGGTTTCGTAGCAAATTACAATGTCTACAGAATTATTTTTGAGCGGTATGGATACTCCATCTCCACTTATATATTCTATGTTTTTGGCTGCATAGTGTTTCTTTGCATACACTATCGCATTGGGATCTACATCTATGCCATATACTTTATTAGCCTTGTTGGATATTAGCTTGGTGCCATACCCGGAACCACAAGCTATATCTAGAACAGTTTTGCCTTCGATCAATGGCAGGCTAGCTTCATATCGTGCCAGGTGCGCACCATATACATTTTTCCCTTTATGATATTCAGGTATCATGCGTTCACCAGTATCTTGTAATTCATTATTTATGGGCTTATTCAAGCTCATCTTCATACTTCCGACCATTTACTTCAATAGTATTTAATTTTTTTACTAGTCCTTTAACAATATTTATCATTTTTTTTCTTTCAAGCTCACACTCACTTTTGGGTGCACTATACTATCCCTGTATTTTTCAATGCCAGTCACTATAAATGAGTCGATTGGCCGTTTTTGTATCAAAACTGTCGTAACCCCATCTGTTTCATCAGCGCCGGCTATGTTAATAGTATATGTGCCGTTTGTAAAAATATTTTCAACCTTAAAATCAATTTCGTATTGTTTATTATTTATTAGCTTTATCATTTTCTCGTCAATTTTAGTATCAGTTGCCAACACTACCCGGCCTTCGTAGTTTTTTATATACATACCTATAAAACCGGCCTTGGTAGTAATCTCGCTCTTTAACAAAAACCTGATTGTAAAATCCTTAAAAGCAGTTATGCTCTTGGTCTTTTTGCCATCTTGTAAAACTGAAGTTCCTATAACTTGGACCGGGTCATCAGCATAAATGTTGCCGCCATGCTTGGGTGATTTCTTGTTTATTTCTTCTCTAATAAACATTTCTTCATACTCACGGGCGACATCGATACTTTTGCCGATCATGCGAATCTCACCCATTTCAATCAGCATTGCCCTGTCACAAAATCTTTCAACCGAGTTCATATCATGCGTTACCAGTACTACAGTATGTTTTTCTCGTTTTAGCTCGTTAAAATAATCCAGGCATTTCTTTTGGAAAGCAGCATCACCCACAGCCAGAACTTCATCAAGCAGTAATATATCGCCTTTGGCCTGGATGGCAATTGAGAAAGCCAACCTAACCTGCATACCTGAAGAATAATTTTTTAAGGCTTGGTCCATGAAATTCTCCAGTTCGGCAAAACCAACAATTTCATCATACATAATGTTCATTTCCTTACGGCTAATGCCGAGCAGCGCACCGTTCAAATAGACGTTTTCGCGACCTGTTAGTTCGGGGTTAAAGCCTACCCCCAGCTCAATAAATGGTATCAGTTTGCCTTCGACTCTGATGTTACCTTTATTGGGCACGTAAATGCCTGCTAACATCTTAAGTAACGTACTTTTACCGCTACCGTTGCGGCCGACAATTCCAAAAAACTCGCCTTTTTTAATTTCTACGCTGATATCTTTTAATACGGTTTGTTTTTCAAAAGTTCTTTTAAGATTAAAAATGTTTACAAATATGCTTTTTATGGAAGTCTTTTTTTCGTGCGGCAATTTGAATGATTTATTGACACGGTCAATTAATATGACTGTGTCTTTTGGCATAGCAATCTCAGCCATCTATAGATCCTCCGCAAAATACGGCGCATGTTTTTTGAATAAAATTATACCGAAGATTAGTGTCGCTATAACGATTGCTAGCGGTATTAATACGGCGAAATGGGAGTGATAAACATCACCGATACTGATGGCGTGCGACGAAGGTACGAAGGTCTTCCTTGCGCCTTGGATAGCTTGAGCCTCTCCCGTTTCCCATTCCACGCCTCGTAGCCAACTAATTTCAGCGATGCCGCGGCTCTCATTGCCCGCATCTATCGCATCTCGAATCAGCTCGCCGGGATAGTGGGGGTAGAAAAATAGTTCGGGGAATAGTCGGCCTCCGCTTTCCTGTCGTCGCTCGCCCGCAGGCAGCCCTCGCAGCTTAACCGGCGCACGTAC
>CAYLXX010000057.1:0-3949 GCA_964387955.1 uncultured Gammaproteobacteria bacterium | reverse complement strand
TACATTGTCTTAATCAGCGGTTCTGGAGGAAATTACCAGATGAACGATCCGTTTACAGAAAATGGTCATAATATTTCTCTCACAAGTCATTATTCAGTCGGCAGCATTGTGTCGGTGTATCGGGTAACAGGATTTTAATCTTCATATATTGTGGCTTATAGTCCGTTGCAGCTCTCTCTTTTTTTCTGTAATGTAAGTTTCGATGAAATTTTTTATAGTAAGTATTTTTCTCATATTATTGTTTTATAGCCGGCAAATCTCGGCCCAAACACCTGTGCCAGATCCCTGCATCACTTCTTCCCCCACTCCTACCTTAACTCCAACCCCCAATCTTTTAAATAATACCAATATAATTATTTCAGAGGTAATGGTGGATCCAGACACAGGACAATCAGAATGGGTCGAACTATACAATCAACAAAATATTTCTGCGCATCTTGAAAACTGGGCTATTGATGATGTAGCCGGAGGAGGTGCTTCGCCGAAGACTTTAAATGCCGATATTCCTCCTTTGGGATATATCGTTGTCGAATTAGCGTCGGCAATTTTTAACAATGATGGAGACTTTGTCAGGCTCATTGACGCGACAGGAGTAGTAAAAGATAGCTTAGAATATACGTCTTCTCAAAAAGGCAAAAGTATCGGTAGATCGCCTGGAAATCCAGAATTATTTTGTATTCAAGAAGCATCCAAAGGTCAACCAAATAATTCGTGCATCAATCAAGATACTCCAACACCTACCAAAACTATCACTCCTACTTATACTCTCACACCTACTCCGACAAGATCTATTTTATCCGCCAATACCAAATCACCTACTCCCCAACAAGCTCTCTTGGCGAAAAACAAAAGCCTCAGTTTTAAGCCGATTTCCGATGTTCAAGCTGCCGAAAATTCGCCAGAAGATCCAAAAACACCAGATGATACTATCCCTAGATTTTTTCTTCCTATCCCTTCATGGGTTTTTTCGATACTTTCTGTGGTTTCACTTATTTTGAGAATTAAAGTCAATACTGCGTAATTCTTGCAAAACAAAAAATAGTGTATATTGAATATTGCTATGAACAAATTACTGAAGATAGCACACGCTTGGTTGCCTGCAATCGCCTGGATGGTGTTCATTTTTTATTTATCATCTGACCGGCGTGCTGATGTATCCAATGTTTATTCAATTAATTTCTTATTCTTTAAAACACTGCATGTCATTTTCTACGGGGTTTTATATTTTTTTATTTTTCGGGGTTTTTATATCTCATCAGGATATAAAGTAAATAAAAATATGTACACTTGGGCATTCATACTCGCCGTATTATATGGAGTCACAGATGAAATACACCAGCATTTTGTACCTGGACGGGAGGGAAGGCCGCGCGATGTGTTCATTGATTCTATCGGCATCTTTGTAATGTATAGTTATATCAGGCTGCATCTATCGCAGTTTAAAAAATACTTTATATGAAAAGGTTGCTCCAAGCTTTTCATTCATTCTTTGTACCAAAAGAGGAAAACAACTATCACGCCAAAGCCCTCCACCTTAAAACTTTGACTACATATCTATTTCTTCTTCTTTTGACAGGTTTGGTTTTGGGTAAGCTTCATGGTCAATCAGGACAAGTGCTCGGATATGCTACCGACATTAATTCTGGCCGCCTATTAGAACTAACGAATCAAAAAAGAGTTGAGAATGGATTATCAACTCTTACCTATAATGACAAATTAGCAGCTGCCGCATCGGCCAAAGCGCAACATATGTTTTCCAACAACTACTGGGCACACTACGCACCAGATGGCACTGCTCCTTGGAGTTTCATTCTTGGTGCCGGGTATCAATACACATATGCAGGAGAGAATTTGGCTAAAAACTTCATGTTCAGTAGCGATGTAGTTGATGCTTGGATGAATTCACCTACTCATAGAGAAAATTTACTGCGACCTGAATATACCGATGTCGGTTTTGCTGTCGTTAATGGCATGCTGTCTGGTGAAGAAACTACCTTGGTTGTACAAATGTTTGGCACACCGCAAACAGCTCAAGTACAATCACAGTCGACTACAGCCCCTGCACAAAAAGTACTTGCTCAAACCGCTCCCACTACAATTCCCACATTAATTCCGACTATCGCACCCACCATCGCTACCACGTTATCACCGGCGCAGCCTGTGCAAAATAGTTTCGCGCCTTCAACTGTACTAGCTCGCGAAGTTAATCAACCAAAATTCAATCTCCTTCCTTTTTACGTCAATGCCAATTATGTTTTTATTGCAGTATTTTTGATAGCAATCCTTCTTGATTTTTACCTTGCATCTAAATTTAAAATAATACGCATATCGGGTAAAAACCTGGCGCATTTTATTTTCTTGGCATTTATGCTCATTGGTTTAACTATAATTTTGAAAGGCACAATTCTGTAATTTAATATGCACAAAGAACTCAAGAAAGAATTTGAAAAACATTTTCTCGATTATGTACTGCTTATTATTGCGGGAGTTTTCACTGTGGTTTGTTTATACATGTTTAAAGGTAATCGAGGTATGCAAATGGCACTCGTGGTTGGGTATGCGATTTTTTATGTGGCCTGGGCCATGTACCACCACCTTCTCAACAGCTCAATGAGGCTGAAAAATATGCTAGAATATATCCTTATCGCATCGATTATTGTTCTGACAATTAAAATCATCGTATCACCATGAAAGGAATCATTCTTGCTGGAGGACAAGCCACACGCCTCAGACCCTTAACCAAAATTACCTCGAAACAACTTCTCCCTATCTACAATAAGCCAATGATTTATTATCCATTGGAAACACTCCTCAAAGCAGGTATTAATGATATTTTGATTATTATGGCTCCTCAATATGCGGGACATTTTTTAAATTTACTTGGGACAGGTCATGAATTTGGCGCAAAATTTACTTACGAGATACAAGAAGAACCAAGAGGATTAGCTGATGCATTTAGAGTAGGGGCAAATTTTATTGGCGATGACAATGTCACACTGGTTCTTGGTGATAACATTTTTGATTTTGATTTTTCTGAGGTGGTTAAAACATTTAAAGGTGGTGGACGTATTGCAGTGCATGAGGTTAAAGATCCGCAAAGATATGGAGTTGTAGAGTTAGATTCTAACAATAAAGTTCTTTCAATTGAGGAAAAACCTGAGCAACCCAAAAGCAACTACGCTTCACTCGGATTTTATATTTATGACAACAATGTTGTAGAAATTGCCAAAGGTTTAACTGCCTCAGAAAGAGGAGAATTAGAAATCACCAGCTATAAAAATTCACCAGCAATCAACAATAGCTATTTTGATAAAGGTCAACTTGAAGCATTCATTGTCGAAGGTTTTTACGAAGACGCAGGCACCTTCGATAGCCTCCTCAGAGCCAACAATTATTGGGCTAAAAAAAACAATTCTCCAGCAGTCCAGTAATTGACTTGTATATAATGTATATTAAATAGTCATGGAAACAAGCCAATTATTTTTGAGTTTTATACTTATCATATCTACGGGTTTCTTGGTAGCTATTGGAATACAGCTTTTCTTTGCTTTGCGCGAGTTTCGTAAAACCTTGAAACGGTTCAACGGACTTCTTGATACGACAGAATCAGCAGCTTCAGAGCTTAAATACAGCCTGGCTGGCGTTTTTACATATTTTGAAGGCTTTAAATCGCTTATGAAGACTCTGGAGGTTATCAATCTGCTGGCCCCACTCCAAGAGTATCTTCAAAAAAAACATCGAGGCTACACTCCTCTTCAAGCCACACATAAAATTGAGACTAAACATACCAATGGTATCCACGCACTAATTGATAAAATGAAGGACGCATCAGATAAGAAAACTAAAAAGTTTGTGGTCCGAGGCACGAAATGAGCCTAGGTGTTGACAATTGCATACGCATGTCGTATACTACTTGAAAGGCCTTTTTCAAAATACCCTATATCATTGT
>CAYLXX010000056.1:2605-4045 GCA_964387955.1 uncultured Gammaproteobacteria bacterium | reverse complement strand
CGTCCGGAAGGTATCAAACATAACGTGATAAATACATCTTCAACTCAGAAATTAAAACTGTATACAGTGTATGCTCCTCCTCATCATAAGGATGGAACTGTGCATCAAACTAAGAAAGATGCAGAGACTGACGCAGCAGATCATCTGTAAAATATTTTCTGTTAAAATATCGTAGACAATGGCTGAATCAGAAGACAAGTTTAAAAAATTAAAAGACTTTCTCGCATCACACCCAGTTGCTTCTCTCGCCACAGTTTCAAAAGAGCGTACCCCTCATAGCTCAACCATATACTTTATCTCAAATGAGCATTTCGATTTCTATTTTCTCACCACAGATGACACCATCAAACATAAGCAAATCGGAGAAAATAAACGAGTAGCGCTCAACATAACTGATGAAGAAAAAATTATGACTGTACAAGTCGAAGGCAACGCACAATCCGTCCAGGATCGCGAAGAGAAATCAAAAATAATTAATCAGCTGAAGCTCATTCACTACGGAAACCGTAAAATAGAGAATCCTCCAATATCTAAACTTTTTGGAGAATTTATATTGTATAAAATAACTCCTTCCTGGCTCAGATGGCTCGATTTTAAAGATTGGAATAATACTGTTATTCTTGAGGTATCCGACTTTGATGATCTAGATAAAGATGAATAAGAGTTAATAGCTTACGGGTGAATTATAATGATTAAATAAATAACCAATCGCCAAAAGCGTAAAGATAATTACCACCAGAATAAACACTAGTCCTAACACTTTATGTTTTGAGCTAAAATACTTATCTAAAGAACTCATATTTTTCTATTGCAACCTCTGCTCAAAATCTTACGCCTTTTTTGCTGTGATATTTACCAGCCAATGAATACCGAATTTGTCAGTTAACATACCGAAGGTATCTCCCCAAGGTGCCTTCGCAAGCGGCTGCTCTACTTTCGCACCAGCAGAAAGTTTTTCCCAGTATCCTTTAAGTTCATCTTCGTTTTCACCGCTTAATGACATGCTTATATTCGTACCAGGATGATATTTCATCCCGCTTGGAGTATCGGCGGCCATAATGGTCATACCATTGTCTGTATCCAATACTGCGTGCATGATATTATTCTCTTCGCTTGGATCACAAGGCACACCTCCTGCTTTGAAAGTCGTCATGTCAAGTTTACCGCCAAAGACAGTTTTATAAAATTCCATTACTCCACGCGCATTATCTTTAAAATTTATGTATGGATTAAATTTTGTCATATTTTATCCAACTGAACAATTTGTAATAGGTTACCACATGTATCATCCAATACTGCGATTGTTGATTTAGTCACTTTCGTTGGAGGCATAGTAAAGTTTACTCCTAATCCTTTTAGTTTTTCATATTCTTTTTGAATATCGTCAACATAAAATTGCGTCGCAGGTATCCCTTGCTTTGCGATTGCTTCTTGAAATTG
>CAYLXX010000056.1:0-2505 GCA_964387955.1 uncultured Gammaproteobacteria bacterium | reverse complement strand
CAACATAAAATTGCGTCGCAGGTATCCCTTGCTTTGCGATTGCTTCTTGAAATTGTTTTGCCGCAGGATTCTGGTTGGGTTCAAGCAGTAATTCAGTCCCATCCTGTTCTTCCGGAGAAACAACAGTTAACCATCGATATTGTCCAACAGAAACATCTGTTTTTTTTATAAAGCCTAAAATTTCTGTGTAAAACTTGAAAGCTTTTTCTTGATTATTTACAAACACACTCGTAACTTTTATTTTCATACATTAATTATATCAAAAGTTGTTTTATAGATTTGTTTTCTTAATGTACTGAAAACTCGTGTTTATTAGTTTGGTAAGAATGGCTTGATTTACATCAGAAAGCTTATTTACATATAAACATCCTCCCATAGATCCTATACTTGTTTTATGTTTACCAAGTTTTGCCAGTAATTCTTGATTTTTATCATTGCCGTGCATAATATACAAAGTTAAGTTTTGTTTCCTAGGTGAAAATCCAACCAAGAACCAGTCTCCTTCTTGAGCACTTCTTTCTGACTTGTAATGATACTTTCCAAATCCCACAATGCTTCCTCCCCACATAACAGCTTTTTCCCCAGTAATCTTCTGGAACAATTCAAGTAGTCTAAAACTATCTAGCTTTTTTTGCTCAGGTTCAACTTTATTTAAAAAATCTTCTACGTTTAGATTTGTAGCTTTTGTTTTTGGTTCTGCCATAGTAAATTATACCCATTACTTCAAAACCTCAACGTACCTTATTAGATAAGTTATATTTTTTTCTACAATCATCAATGATTTCCTTTGGAATGAACGCTAATCCCAACAAAACTAATGCAGGAACTATGACAATGTCATCGAGTTGACCTAAAATTGGAATAAAATCTGGAATTAAGTCGAATGGTAGGAAGAGATATCCAATTGCAAAACCTAGAAAAATTTTACCAATTGTTGGGGTCCTCTTATCTTTTAAGACAAGTTGATAAACTTTAATTTCTTTTTTAAAATTTCTCGCCAATTCTTTTATTCTCTTAATCACTCTAAAAGTATAGCATTAGACTTTTTCGTAGATGTATCCTGCCAACCAACCAACGACGAAGTAAACTATAAAAGCCAAAAGGGCTCCCATAATGGTTCCGGTGAAATTTAATCCTACCGCTTGTGAAGTATTCCCGTGAAGATTTGAGAGAAAATTAAGTGGGCCATTCATCTGACGGAGAGGTACGCCAATTATAAAAATAAAGTCAGCAATACATCCCGTTATAAGTCCTAATTTAGGTTTATTGATTTTGAACGTAATTGGTTTTGTCATTTAAATAATAATATCATGAAAGGTTTATCAAGCTTAAGAGGAAGATGGAAACAAAAGGATGTTTAATTTTTCGAAGAATTTTTTTTGGGTATGGTTGCAAATCCATATTTTTGAGCCAGGAATGCCATCACCAAAATTGCCAGACTCCATATAAAATAGACTATCTGAACAGGATTTGTGTCACGAAAAATGTAAAGTTCGGCAAAAAACCAAATCATCAAACCGAATCCTGCTGTAGCCGCCCATTCTACAGCCCATCTATGCCTCTTAACCACTGAGATGCCTGCAATAAGATTCGTTCCACCCACAACAAAAAATAGTATTAATCCAGGGATAAAAAATGAACCGAAATTATCCGCTATATATTCTCTTGGTAATTTCATCAATGAAGCGTTTTGGAATGCCAAATCAAATCCTCCTATAAACGCACTCACAGCCATGCCAAGCAAGAGTATGATAAACAATTTCCTCATATTTATTTACTAAGTTGTTTCATAACCTCCCGCATGAATGCGGGCAAGTCCGCTGGCCAACGGGAGGTAACTAAATTACCGTCAACGACTACTTCTTTGTCTTCCCACAAACCCCCTGCCTTTTTGACACTTTCAGGAACTCCATCATGCCAATAAGATGTAACATGTTTGCCTTTTATAACTCCGGCATCGGCAAGCGTCCAAGGACCATGACAAATAGAAGCCACAAGTTTATTTTTTGAAAAAAAAGATTGGGTAATTTCGTGTGCTTTTTTCATTTCCCGCACTACTGATGGGGCGCCATTTGGTGAACCACCTGGAATAATAAGCAGATCGTAATCATCCGGATTAACTTTTTCAATCGTTATATCAGGCTCTAATTGGCTATATCCAAACTCACCGTGAATCACTTCCTTGGTCGGGGCAGCAACATCTACCTGCCAACCTGCCTCCTGAAGACGGAATAGAGGATACATAACTTCCATATCTTCAAACATGTCGGCCGTGAGAATAACAGCTTTTTTCATATAGATATGCATACATACTACTTATTTATGAGGCTAAATGCAATTTAAGCCAGCAGAAACATGCTCGCCTAATAGACCTACAACTAATCAACCAGTCAGCTCAAGCCTAGTTACAACCTTAGATAACGTATTTATTTATCAGGAAATTCTATTACCCATTCAATGCCGTATTTATCTCGAAACATACCCGCATATGAGCCCCACGGACTG
>CAYLXX010000055.1:1156-4631 GCA_964387955.1 uncultured Gammaproteobacteria bacterium | reverse complement strand
AATATTTCTTTCAAGAAATACCGACGGAATAGTTTTTAGCGAAGAAATAAAAAAGCCTATCAGAAGGGCCCAATACAGCCAGACTCCCTCAATAGGCAAATTGTAGAATTTTTGGATAAATGAAGTTGAGAGAAAGCCAATGCTTATGGCAGTAATAATTAGAATTTGCTGTACCGTAAACGTAGTAGTCACGTCTTCTTTATGCAGTTCTTTTCTCTGAATCAACGAAGCAGCTAGTCCAATATCTGAGAAATAATTTAGCAAAGCAATTATCGAAAGAGTTGTAATATAAATGCCATAAATTGAAGGAGTTAAAAGAATGGTTAATACTAAATTGGCAGTTAAGCCTAATAGACTCGAGTAGCCACTCTGAAAAAACAAGCCAAGTGTACTATGAATCGACTTTTTTTTAAGAGACTTCATGTCATGCTCTTTTTCCATATATTCGTTGGGTTTTAATTGATGCTAAGTACAGGACAATAATTAAATTAAGAGGCACAAATAGCAAAAGTAAGTATCTAGGAAATATTGGTACGACGAAAAGAAATACATTGTATGCGAGAAAAAACATTATTAGTAACATATTTGGTGCGGTTGTACGTGCCTGTTTGTTCAATAGCATTTTAATTGTAGCAAATGCGCCTACTATGAAAATAATTGGCCAAAGTAGTGACCACCCGTCATAGTGTAGAGAAGGATATCCTGGGCTCCAGAATCTCCAACGATTAAAAAAAGTAAGCATAAGATAATTACCAATGAGTTTCTTGGTCTCAATAGGTGATGAGGAGTAGAACGTGAAAATCCATTTTTGTACGCCAAGATACCCCTTGAGCGTACCGCCGTGCAAAAAATATGATGCATAGGTGATAGTGTAGGTTAAAAGTGAAATAGCGTTTAGAATAGCAAAATCCTTAATAATTTTTACGATGGGATATCTTCTAGTTACATAATATACAAAAAGCCAGCCATTGATGAGTGCAAAAGATAATACAGTAACTTTTATCGAAATAAAGCACCCGATAGCGATACCAGTTAATAACAAAAACAGAATTTTTTTATTTCTTTCGTAGTGGGTATAGAAAATGAAGATGAGAAGAAGAAAAAATAGTTGTGAAATGTCGATTTGAGGAGCGTGAATGATTTGATCGTAAAAAATTGTGTTGATGCTTGTAAGAAACACCGCGAAGGCAGAAGCTACAAATGATTTTGTTGTGAAGTAGATAAAATAAAAGATCAAACAAAGTGATGCCAATGCCAAAAAAAGCGATACAAGGTGATGATTATTGGTCAGTAAAATAGAGACACCGATCATATACTTGCCAAGCGGAGGAACTTCGGGGCTGACTAAAATAGGGTTTAACCCATGAACTAACTCATAACCTGAATATGCATACAGTTCATCATCTGAGATAGGGTGTGTAGAGTTGGGGACTCGCCACTGCGAAACTTCAAATTTATGTTGAAATAGTTGCGGATTATAAGGGGTGGAAATAACAGAAAAATTTTTACCGATAATATAAAGAAGAAATATTGCACTACATAAAAGAAGCATTGTGCCGATAACTATTTGATTTTTTTTTATGAATTGACCAATCTTCTTAGTTTTTTCCATAGAGGTTCACGAAACAATAAAGCAATTAGAAACAATATGATCAAGCCTGTGATGCTGTTGGCAATTTTCTCCACGATGGTCTGTCCATATGT
This sequence comes from uncultured Gammaproteobacteria bacterium, assembly GCA_964387955.1. Lineage (GTDB taxonomy): Bacteria > Patescibacteriota > Microgenomatia > UBA1406 > GWC2-37-13 > CAYLXX01. The sequence continues at coordinate 2,927 of CAYLXX010000055.1, read as the reverse complement.
AATATGAATTATACTTGTCTTAGACGTTGTAATAATGGGTCTGCCTATGGTATCAAATGTCTGAGGGATTAGCTTTTGTCCATCAACAAAAATATGCCAAAAAGGTGTGTAAAGGATATTGAGCGTGGTGTTTGGTGCATTGGCCTTGAGGACTTTGTCATATTCAGAATCCTCTACAATATTGTCAGAATTTTCTACACGCGGTTTATACATGTGCCAAGCGTTGTAATCGGCTTGTTTGGGTAAATATTCTCGTATAGCATAGGCAGCTTTGGACTGGACATACTCCTGAGAAAGATAACGGTCATTGAAAGCTTGCTGAGTCATTTGGACTTTGGTGAAATATTTAGAGCTATATATAAGAAGTACTATGGCCAAAACTACAAGTGTGACTTGTATATAACGAAGTTTTATTCTCGAAAATAAATATGCGCCAAGTACTGCATTGCCAAAAACAGCAAAAGCCAGAAAGCGCCAAGGAAACTGAAATAGACTAAAAAGTGGAGACAGCAAGTTCCAAACAAATGCCGCTTGGTAAAGCGTGAGAAAAATACTACCTACAGTCAAAATTAAGATTAAGAGGAGAAGTTTGAAAGATGGTAGCCGTTTTTTATAGTTGTCGTATAAAAAAATTAGGCTTCCTGCCGAAGCTACAATAAGTTGAATCTTGCCAAGCATAAATGAGAAGCCGTCACTTTCACATCCAGGCGCAGATCCGCCATACCCCCAAAATGGGGCAGTCCAAATCTGCTTAATGCACAAGAAATGATCAGCATAATTAGTGCCCTTGGCAAGGCTTGCAGCCTGAGTCCAGCTCGATTCAAGAACAGCAGGTATAAGAAAATATGAAGAGGCAAGGAGCGACACGACAAGCGCGACGTAATTTTTTTTAGTTTTTTTAAGAAGAAAAATATAGACGATAATCCACGGCAGGAAAATAAGAGAGAGAATATTATGGGCTGTAAGTGCAAATATGAGAATGAAGACAGTTAAGACAAATATATATCGATTATCTTCCTGGCTATTTTTATGCAATATATAAAGCGTCCAAGGAATCAGAGATATTAACCAAACCTCTCCAAGATTGCCTCTTACAAAAATTTCAACAGCTAACCAAGGAGCCGAAACAAAAAGACTTGCCCCAAGAAGAGAAACGGCCAGTGAGAAAAATATTCGTAAGTAAAGATACATACCAATAAATCCTAGTACGAGTGCCAGCAAAAAAGAAAGTTTTATACTATCTGCTACCCCAAAACCCAGGAGATTGATAAAACTTGTTACCCAGTATGAAAAGGGGGAGTAATAATTAAAAACCGGAAACCCCATGTTAAATGAAAAGTGTGGTGCTAATCGAGGAGGAATTTGGAGGTGTTGAAGATTGAAAGTGAATTCGGCGACTCGCGCAGGTTGGGTTTCGTCGTGAAAATCAAACATCTTCTGGTTGAAGGGATTAAACATATTCCCTAAGAACAAGATGGCCGCAGCTAAAGTGAGAAAAAACGCCATGTACTTATACATATTGTAGACTTTAATAACGTATTCGTCCCATATCGTATTCATAGAGGTAATATGCTTCTTTTCCTTCGGGTTTGTCGTATTTTTTAACTAGCTTAATTGGCCATTCGGGGGGGAACTGATTTCTATGTGAAAAAACTATATAGACCAAACTATCTTTTAATTCAGGTATGTTTTCGAGAATCTCTTTTTCCTCAAGCGGCCAATAAGCTTTGATCGTGATATTGTCGCTTGGTTTGAGGAAGACATCGAGTAC
>CAYLXX010000055.1:0-1056 GCA_964387955.1 uncultured Gammaproteobacteria bacterium | reverse complement strand
GGGAAAAATATTAAGTATCTTGGAAAAATAACTTTAGATAAAAAAAGTACGACCAGAAAAGGCGCGATAATCCAGGCTAAGATATAGATGCATAATTGTTTATCTTTTTTATAAAGAAAATATAAACCAATGATTCCGAGGATTGGTAAGATATAAGCAGACTCTGAAAAAATATAGAGAGGAATGATCTTGATGTTATTGGCGATATTGGCAAATGGAGTTTGACGAAATTCATCAAACGTCATTACAAATGTCTTGTTTTTTTCGGTAATAAAATGCATAAATGGTGAAAGTCTTTGGATGTTGTAAAGTACAAGCGAGATAAAACCGGCAATTAAAAAGAGAAATATGAAATTCACAAATGGTTTGATAAATTTTTTAGTGGGAGTATAAAATAAAATCCATGCCAGTCCACCCAATCCAAAAAATATTCTCACCGATGATTTTGTTAGTAAGCCTATGCCACTTATCAGGCCAAAAATGATGGCTATATCTAGCCTGAGTGTGCGGGCCAGTAAAATCGAGAAGAGAAATATATAGATAAAAGCTGCATTAACTCCCGAATCTACCAGTGCCATCCTATCGTAAAACATAAAGTAGGGAGTTAATACATAGATAAAGGCGCCGATGAAAGCGGCTCTTTTGCCAAATAGGTAATAAATCGTGAGAAAAATACCTATCAGTGCTGTGAAACCTGTTGAGACGGCAAACAACCGCCCGGCAAGCAGAGCATTATCGGGAAAAAACTTAAGAAAAGGTATCGTGCCCCATGTCTGCAGCGGTTGTTTGCCGTCTGTTAATGACACGAACCTCCAGCTGGCATCGTGCCAGGCCAACTTTGCCCAGTGGATATAAATGCCTTCATCCGAAAAAATGGGAAATTTATCTAAATTCACCAAACGAGTAAGAAAGTAGGCAATTATGAGCCCTGCAACCAACAGAAGATCGCGGCGGGAAACCTGTTTTTTTAGGTCGGAAATAATCTGGTAGAGGTCAAACATACGGTTAGTTGTATTATACCAATCTAGGGCGATCTTTTCTGAAATAGTAATACAT
>CAYLXX010000054.1:0-4884 GCA_964387955.1 uncultured Gammaproteobacteria bacterium | reverse complement strand
CGAAGACATATATTGAGTTGCTTCCATATCTTTCCGTCTCAACATATGATTGGAAAGAATTATCAGTCAGCGGGCCGACGCCAACGCCCGACGGAGGAACTAAATGAAATACACCAGATTCAAAAATCAAGAAGGTCAAGCTTTGCTACTCATAGTTATGTTACTTGCTACGGTTATCACGGTGGTTATGACAGTGGCATTTAAGTCAACCACAGATACTCAAATCACCAAACTTGAAGAGCAATCGCAAAAAGGCTTATCTGCTGCAGAAGCAGGTATTGAACAGGCGTTAAATTCAAGACTATCGAGTGGATCAGTACCTATTACGTATCCCAATTTTACAGGCACTGCTACGATTGTTAACAACCCTACATTGAATAACTTTGTTAGCCCATTGATTGCTAAAGATCAACAATACACCTATTATTTAGCGCCTTATACTCCGGCTAATGCTGACCCTTTTAATGTTAATTTATCTTACACAGGTCCGATTCATGTGTATTATGATACGCAAACAGGCAACTGCCATGCGATAAATCTAGAAATAACAGTTTATTTTGGTGCAACTACTGATAGTTCTGTGAGGCGTTATGTGGCCGACCTTAATAATCTTTTTGGTTCCGGACATGCAGAAGGTAATTTACCAGTTAGTCCAGGGACTTCGTTCCAAGGGACAACGTTCAACTGTGAAGTGAATTTCGTAGTTCCACCTCAAGCTCGATTGATGTTTATAAGACCATTCCTTGATTCAACACGCATTGGCGTGCAGAGTGATTTCAACAATCATCTTCTTCCGGTACAAGGCAAAGTCATCACTTCAACTGCCTCTGATTCATCAGGTGGTGTCACAAAGTCAGTGCAACTGTTCCAGTCATACCCTCAGATACCTTCAGACTTCTTCGTGACCCAGTTTTAGTATAATAAGGATCTATGCTCCAGAAGCTACAGGTTAAGCTCGTCGAAAAAAAAGATCTTACCCATGACGTTATGCTCTTGAGATTTGCACTTGATCTGACGATGTCTGCAATCTCCGGGCAATATATGATCATTTTTGTCCCCAACGGCACAGACCAACCGTATCGCAGGCTATACTCAATTGCATCAGATTGCGCTAACTTCCAAAACTTTGATATTGTTGCCAAAATTATTCCCGGAGGAGTCGCGTCGGAATATTTCAAGACGTTAAACATTGGCGCCATGGTTCACGTTGAAGGTCCAGCTGGTGTTTTTCATCTAAAAAATGATACGCATGACTCGATGTTTCTGGCTACAGGCACCGGTATTGCGCCAATCTGGTCAATGCTGCACGAACTTTTATTAAAAAATCCCAATCCAGATCACAAAATATATTTATTGTGGGGGTTACGTAAACATACTGATGTTTATTTTCTGGAAAAATTCAAAGAATTGATGGCGCAGTATCCAAATTTTATATTTAAAATTTGTCTTTCGCGCGAAGAATCGATGGGTGCTATACTCCCAGAAGATCAAAAATATTTTGCCATTGGCCGCATCACCAATTTTTATGATGGCAATGATTTTCAACCGACCAATACCAATTTTTATCTCTGTGGAGATAGGCAAGTTGTGGAGTCACTCAGACAATATTTATACGATAAAGGCTTGAGTCGCGATGCCGTAATTTTTGAGAAGTTTTAGAGTCTGGCTCGTGTAGTAATTTCTGCTTCGACGACTTCACGCGGGCGACCGTATTTTAATCTTGAAAGTTGGATGATAGCTTGGGCGATTTTTTCGTTCATTTGGGCACGCAATTTCGCTACGTCTTTGGTCATGTCGACTGAGAAAGGAGTAACTGGCTCACCCCCGACAATGGTTTTCATGTATGCGTGATATTTCTCGACATTGATTAAGTCGGCCTCGGTAAATGTTGGTTGGAATTCGCGTTGAAGATAGGATGCGTCTGTGACTCCGACACGGAAAGATATAGCTGTGCCGACGTTACCGAAAATAGCGTTTTTCACGTCTTCATCCATTTGGCCGATAAACTGATTGGCGACTGTGAGATTGAGGTGATATTTACGTGCCTCGGAGAGAATTGTGGCAAAATCAGGCGTAGCAAAGTTCTGAAACTCGTCTACATAAAGGAAAAAATCACGTCTCTGGGGCTCGGGAATTTCTTGGCGACTCATGGCGGCGACTAATATTTTTGGTACCAATACAAGTCCGAGGAAGCTTGAGTTTTCTTCTCCTAATTTACCTTTGGATAAATTAATCAGTAAAATTTTACCGTTGTCCATAATATCGCGAAAATCAAAGGCACTCTTGGATTGACCGATGATATTGCGCATAGTTTTGTTGGTCACGAAGCGACCGAATTTAGAGGTAATATAGTCAAGCACTTCTGATTTATGAAAGTCTGAAGTTTGAGCTATCTGGTCAGTCCAGTAGCGCCGGACAATCGGGTCATCAACGTGTGGAAGCATTTCTTGTACGAATTTGGGGTCGGTCAAAATACGCATGATTTCGATAAAAGTTGAGCCGGGAACAGACATGACGGTTAACATGGCGTTTCGAACAGCATGTTCGAAACGCGGACCAATAATACCTGTCCTTTGAGGATCGTATAGCTTATACATCAGATTAATGATGGCAGTGGTCATGAAGTGTTTTTGATCTTCGGTTTTGGCTTCAAGTAAATTCAAACCCATCGGCCGCTCAGTATCTGATGGGTCAAAATAAATCACGTCTTCTGCTCTCTCAGGCGGAACAAATCGTAAGATATCATCAATCAAATCTCCGTGCGGGTCCATGACACACACACCGTGACCGCCTTGAATATCTTGCTTCACCATTTCCTTTAGAAGTTCTGATTTTCCAGTACCAGTTTTTCCGATGATATATACATGACGTCTACGATCCTCAAAACCGATCCTCACAGGCCGTTTAACGCCGCGATAATAACCGTAGCCGATAAATGTACCTTCGTCTTGGGGTACTTCGGCGGCGACAGGGGCAGTTTTGGCTTTCAACCATTGCAAGTGCGGTGTCTCGACTGTTTTATTGGGGAAATGGAATATTGTCGCCAATTCTTCAGATGAAAGAGTAGAGACAGATTTGGACATAAACGGTTCAAAAACAGGGAAAAATTTATAGATAAAATTCATCATGAAGCCGCCTTTAAAAAGCACACGGGCACTTTTTAGCCCATTCTGATCTGAATTGAATTGACTAAACGCAGTTTTGAGATTTCGTAAATGAGTACCGGCCATGTCTTGGGAAGGCGAGCAGACGACAAGACGGATCGTTGTTTCAAATCCAGATTTAGATGTTTTTTCATCAATTTTTTCCAAAGACTTTGGATCAGTCTTGAAGGTAGCTTTCTCTGGATTGGCTTCGTTTTTTTTGGTTGATGCAACGTATGATTTGCCTTCTTTTTTCCATGAGGATTCTGCCGGTCGGATCAGAAGCTGTATCATAGCCGCCTCATTGTCATCCATCTTTGAAAGTGGCGATGTGAGAGCAGATAATGTGTCATTGGGAACTTCTTTGAATGTCTTTAGAGGTAGGTATGAGGAACCTTTTTCAACCAGCGCAGCGTAGGCAACTTTACCGTCCTCAGTGAAAATATTGGGCTCGTCGACTTTCTTGATATCTGCTGTTGGATAATATCCGTAAATAGTTTTTTCTACCAGATCAATGATGCGGCTCGGCGCCGAAACATAAAACTTGATATCGGCTTTTTTACCGACGATTTCAAATGCCAACACATCGTCAATATCCAAGAAATGGAAAAAACCTGACTTTTTCAGCGAGGCGAACGAAGCAAACATTTGCTCGGCGGCATCGACTTTAATCTCATTATCTTTAGGCAGTTTTATCTCCAGAGTGATCATTTCTAGTGAAATTTGCTCTCTTTTTTTCATGCGCGACCAGATTACAGCCAGATAAATGAAGAGGCCGGTCGCGCCCGCAGCCAACAACCCGGCGATCAGAGCAATGGTGAAGGTGATTAATCTATCTCCAATGCTTTGTATCGTCAATGTTTCCATACGAAAAGTATATAATAATAAGTTAGATGAAAAAAGATATCAGCACAGTTGTGGCAGAGGCCGTGAGGGAAGAAATGATTTCCTATGTCAAACTTGGTATTAAATATATCATATTTGTCGTCCTTTTTGCATACTTGATATTCAATATCCAGTTGTCGCAGTCGATCCACCCTCTTTATGGTAGTTTTATTACCGAAGATATTAATTCAGCTGTTGAATTGACTAAAAAAACTCGCTATCTGCCAGAGGCAAAAGAAATTCGGTCAATCCAATCACAAGTATATGGCCCTGAATTTGACAACATTATGGCTTCTGACGAAACTGCTATTCAGCAAAAAATTGACGTCTATCAGCAAGCATTGGCGCAAAATCCCAAATCTCGCGATGTTTTATACAATCTGTATTTATTATATAAATATAACGCCGATCCTAGAGCAGAGGAGTATCTACAGAAAGCTCAAGCTATTGACCCCATGGTGACTGCTTCACACGAATAGAGTTATAACTCTTCTGTATAAAACTCTGGGATTAGATCTGGTGGCGGTTGATCTCTATTTTCTTTCTCAATCATAGTTGCTTTTATACGGCGTAGTTCGGACATCTCTTTGATAATGAGGTGTTTTAGAAATCCAGTTACGGTGATACCTTCATCATTGGCCATATCAATAAGTTTTTGTTTGAGTTGAGATGAAAGATTAAACTTAATCTGGACAACTGGTTGGGGAGGTATTTTTTTCATCGTTGTTGTAGCAGTCACCTATTTTTACACCATTTTCATGTGCTTTTTAAGTGACTCGGATAATAGGGTAGGTAAAGAGGCATGAGCTAGTATAGAGCGGAGTTAGAAATCATGCAATGGCGGATAATCTACAAA
>CAYLXX010000053.1:1248-4967 GCA_964387955.1 uncultured Gammaproteobacteria bacterium | reverse complement strand
TCTTCGGTAAAGTCACGGACGTGTCTTTAGTCGGTGACTGGAATGGTGATGGTAAAGATTCTATTGGCCTGAAACGCTATGCTAACTTTGTCCTTGATGACAACTACGATGGAGTGACTGATACGTTAATCACATACACGTACTAAATCAGCTTACGCGACTCTATTTGACATCAATCTGATGGAATAGTTGGTAACAAGTACAGCCGCAATTTATACTTGATAGCTGAGTATGGTGAAACAAGACCGTAAAACCAAATTACTCCACTGGTTAAAGCATTCAATATTTGCTTTTCCGCTGGTAGTGATTGTAATTTTTTTAATCCTGACGGCCCTAAAAATAAACGGCTCATCAGTCGGTGCTTACCACTCCATAGCATATGGGAGCAACGTAAGTGACCCGGATTTGCTTTTTGGGCATCCCCGATCTATACGCTCCGACGAGTATCTTACTGCTTCGCCATTAACCGAGCTTCAGTACAAAACAGACTTCCCTAAATTTAATAAAGACCTTGGTAGCGGCAGAGATGTCGCTATACTGCCTGACGCACCGACCAAGGACTGGACGACCTTTTTTAGACCCCAAAACTGGGCTTTCTTTGTCCTGCCTTTTGAGTATGCCTTTGCATTTAGGTGGTGGTTCGGAGCCGTATTGTTAATCATATCGGCGTATTTTTTCGTTCTAAGAGCGCTTAGAGGCAACAAAAAATTTGCGGTACTACTGAGTACGGCTTTTGGATTAAGCCCCTTTTTACTCTGGTGGTATCAGTCTAGTCTATTTATTCCTATGGCCTATTCTTTCTTAATAATGATAATCGGCATGAGGATTATTAACCAAGAAAAGATTAGCGCCGTAAAGTCAGTGAAACTGACAAATATTCTGTACTTTTTAGCTCTAGCATATCTTGGAGCAAGTTTCGTCCTATTTCTTTATGCGCCCTTCTTAATCCCCTTGTTTATCGTTGTTGCGGCTTTTCTTCTGGGGTACTTGCTAAACGAGAGGTTTACCAAAAAGAGCCTGCCGACTGCGCTCGCTCTAAAACGCTTGGGTTTAATGCTGGCGCCCCTATTGATCATCGCACCGATTATCGTGTTCTTTGCCATTGAAAATAAAGATATGATCCACGCGATAGCCAATTCTGAATACCCGGGCCATCGGGTTGTTCGAAGCGGCAACCTGCCATTTTCACCCTCCTTCCCCATTCTTGGCAGTTTTCTGGAGCCGTTGCTTCAATCTGGTCTGAGGGGAGGACACTACTACACCAACCAGAGCGAGGCTTCCAATTTCATACTACTACTGCCCTTCCTGATTATTCCCGGAGTCCTTCTCCAAATACTTGAATACAAAAAGTCCAAAAAAATTAATTTTGTGTTTTTATCTATTCAACTAGTCGCAATATTATTCTTGTTGAGAATTTCTGTACACTTTGGCGATGGGTTTTATAATCTGTTGCTTTTAGATAAGGTACCGCACAACCGTTTGCTGGCAGGCTTAGGATTAGCGGGCTTTTTGCAACTTGTTTACATGTTCAAACTAATTCCAGAGCTAAAAATACGCACCCGTTCACGAAATATTCTGGCAATTGTTTACGGAGCTGTCTGCCTTGTTGTCTTACTTCTATTTGCGCTGTATGTCAGAAGTCGATATCCGATATTTTTGCATGAGCCATACTATGCGCTTCTCCTTGCTGCCGCATTTACTTCCATAATCGTTTCTTTGTTGGCAAAAAGACTTCTGCTTTCTGCCTACTTGCTTTTAGGCTTTACATTAATAAGTAGCTTAAAAATTCTCCCGATTTATCAAGGATTGGGTTTTTTGTATCACAGCGATGTGATAAATAGGATTCAAACTGTATCCAAGCCTACGGACCATTGGGCAGTTGTTGATAATTTCTCTTTTGAGAATCTACCATTAGCTGCTGGGCGAGGCTTGATTAACGGTGTTCAGATATATTCCGACCTGAATTTTTGGCGGCAGATAGATAAAAATGGAAAATTCGAGAATGTATATAACAGGCAAGCTCACGCTTTGTTTGTCACCAACACTGCCCCGCCTAACAAATATTTCCGAGGTTCATTCGCGACTATCAGCCAAGATATGGAGATCGTGAAAGGTAACGTCTTTAAAGTAAAGTTTGCTTGTTCCGACTTTGTATACAAAAATGTCAACTTCGTGCTTACTACACATAAACTAGATCTGACGTGCATGGTTCCGGTCGATACGATAAATTACCCTCAAGTAGACTTTTACATCTACCGAATAAAGCCGGTCGATTAGGTCTGTTTTGACTTCGTAGTATGATAAGTTGTTAGCATGCTTGATGAATCGTTTTTATATCAGAAAGATTTCGAAAAGTATTATAGAAAATTCCAAGAAATAGGCCTCGGCGAATTTTATAAAAGCCTCTACGGCAGTGGGCGGCTGCTGGAAGGCGATGACACCAGTTTGCAAAACCTTGGAAGTTTTCTAGATGATTACAGCCGAAATCTAAATTTGATAAACGAGTTAGTTAAAGACAACTACCAGCTTCAGCATCGGGTACACCAACTTGGAATCAAGAACCGCGTTAAGAAAAAATTAGGGCGCTACAAACCTCCAGAGACTGTTAATAAATATGTCTCCCAAGCCGAAATGGACGATATCTTAAGCGGTAGTTTTATAGGTAAAAACTATGTTCCGTTGGCATCATTCAGCAGAGAAGCTTTAGAGGTATTTAAAGACCTTTCCGATGAAAGTTTTGAGGAAGGCTTGAGGAATATACAAAAGCAAATCCCGGCACCAAAGATTAAAAATCCACCACTAGTGAGCATAATTATCCCGACAAGAGATGGACTCGATCATTTAAAAAGACTTTTTACCGGCTTCGAGCAGTCTACGGGCTACTCCAACTACGAATTCATCGTAGTTGATAACGCTAGTAGTGATAAGACTCGCGATTTCTTAGAAACGCTAAAGAACAGCCTGAACTTACAAGTCATCCATAACCCAACTAATAAGTCGTTCTCCGAGAGTAATAACATTGCTGCAAGGAAGGCTAAAGGTGATTATCTGTTGTTCTTAAATAACGATGTAGCTCCCACCGAGGGCTGGCTCAGCCACTTGATGAGCACCGCACTCAGGGAAAAAAGCACTGGAGCGGTTGGAGCCAAGCTCGTTTACCCATATAAGCCGGATTTTGAGAACAGCTATAGAATTCAGCACGGCGGCATTGGATTTAGGATAGAAAATGACTTTATCAGGCCAGTCAACTTAAACACCGGTGAAGCGTTTTTAATGCGAAACACTAAAAAAGAGGAAGAAAAAGCTGCTGTTACGGCCGCTTGCCTACTGGTCGAAAAGGTTAAATTTAATGAAGTAGGGGGCTTTGACGAATCCTTCTGGTATGGTTACGAAGACGTTGATCTGTGTCTAAAACTTAAAGAGAAGGGCTATCGTAGTGTAATAAGTAATGCCGCGGTACTGTTTCATTTTGAGTTTGGCACTCAGGATAAACACAGCGAAACTTCTGTCACCGATTACCGCAAGAAGAACATCGAAATCTTTAAAAATAAGTGGCAAAAAACACTATATCCTAAGTTTTGGCAAAGTATTTTAGAGAAAGATAACACTTACACTGACAAGCAACTTCACTTTGGTTTTGCTGTAACGGAAGCAAGCAATAAAACTGCTACCGGTGATTACTATACTGCAAAAGAATTTGGTAATGCCCTGGAAGAAAA
>CAYLXX010000053.1:0-1148 GCA_964387955.1 uncultured Gammaproteobacteria bacterium | reverse complement strand
CCGACTTTCAGTTCTAAAGACGAGCTAAGTGAGCTCCTAGAAAAATACTTGAATGACGATGAACTGCGTCAGAAAAAAATAGACGAAATTAGAAATTACGCTCTTAGCCACCATACCTATGAACACAGAGCTGACGAACTAATGGAAACATTGAGAAAAGAATTGGCGAGAAAAAACATTAACCTCAAGCTACCCATCCCGCACTGGAACGAGGCCAAACAGTGGGGCGATCTTTATTTCGGGCAGGGATTAAAATGCGAGCTTGAGAAACGAGAATATAACGTAAAACTACAAATCCTTCCTGAATGGGATGGGTTCAATTTTGCATTCGCCAATATTGTGTTAAGAGGCCTGTCTGTTTTCAATCTGCCAAAGCAGCAGCTTAATATTATGTGGAACATTTCCCATCCTGAAAAAATTCCGCATGAAGAGTTTAACCACTTTGATTATGTCTTTACTGCCTCTGCCACTCTAGCTGAAAAACTTCAGAAAAAAGGTCTCAAGAATACTCATACTTTGTTCCAGTGCTTTGATGAGACAGTATTCAACACCGAGACTGCGCAGAATCCGGATGAATATGAGTCTGATATTCTTTTTGTCGGCAATACTAGGAACAAGTTCAGAAAAATTGTACATGACATTTTAGCCTGGAAGGATTTGGATAAATATAATTTCAAGGTCTATGGTCAAGGCTGGGAAAAGTTCATCGACAGAAAATACATTGCCAGCAATTTCATAGAAAACAGTGAGTTAAAGTATTATTATCAAAATACTAAAATTTTGTTAAACGACCATTGGGATGATATGAACGAGTACGCTGTGGTATCCAATCGTTTATTTGACGCTTCAGCCTGCTCCACTTTTATAATCTCTGACTCAAACCCCGGCATTAAAGATATTTTTGGTCCTGATGTAATTAAGGAATACACAAACTCTTCATCACTTCATCAATTGCTGGATAAATATTTAAATAGTCCGGAGGAACGTCAGGCTTATGCTGACAAAGCACATAATGTCGTTCTTAACAAACATTCTTTCGCTAACCGCACCGCCCAGCTTCTCTCTGCCGTGGAAGAACTTAGGTATAGAGATCATATCTGAAGAAAATCAGTAGTCCTTTTTTGGATTATTTATTGGAACATGGTAAA
>CAYLXX010000052.1:0-4995 GCA_964387955.1 uncultured Gammaproteobacteria bacterium | reverse complement strand
TAGAATAAATCCCTTCTAAGGATTAGATGACAGTTCGATTCTGTCTGGGATCACTATTAACACGCAGATTTCTTAAACTACGGCGTATAATGATCGCAGGGTCCACAGTCAATATCACAGTTGTTAGGATTTCCACAAGCATTTGTCACATCACATCCTCGACAGTAATTTGGTCCAGTACCATCACAGTTATTCATGACTGTGGCAAAGTGATTAAAGTAGGGAGAACCACTACATTGGTTGGGAGGACTCGCTCCATTACACCAAAAACTCATTCCAATAGCATTTTGCACACAATGACCACTTCCTGAGACGAAGGTACAGTAACTTGCATTCTGCATCGGTAAACAGTGACCTGAAGGAACCGTTAATCCTTGAATGGGAGTACGCGTGGGGGATGGCGTTGGCGTTAGAGTTTGTGTTGGAGTATTAGTGGGGCTTGGGAGAGGTGTAGGAACAATAGTTGACGTCAGTTCACAGGTACTGTAAATCAGGATGTACGGAGCGTGATCAGCTAATGTTAATGCACAACCTATATCATGGTAGTGTGCATCTAGCGCTACCGTTTTATGAGGTGGACTATTCCAGTAAATATCAAATATATGATGAGCTATTTGGTCTTCATTTGAGATTGGATCCATATCTCCTCGGGCGAGTATTTCTCCTGCATAGGTATATATGTATCCTGTATCATGAATTCTGGTAAAAGGAGTACTGCCATCAGAGCCTATGTGATTAAAAAAATTGTGTGTTGACATGTCACGCGAGTGCCTCAGTGAAGCAGTATATAACTGAATATTGTGAGTGACAGGCGAAGATCTTTGGGCATTAATAAGTCCTTCAAGCTCTTGTGCAGCCTGGTCTAAATTTAGGTTTGTGAAGTTGCAAGGTGGACTACTCGTGGGTAATAACGTAGTACCAATACTTGAATTATTTGGTGCAGTGTCAGAATTAACACAGCTTGTTGAGCTGGCAACTAGTCTGTTACCCAGATTTGGTCCGGCAACTGATATACGATTGCATCTTAAGTTAAAAGGATCACGCGTGGGATCAGATTGTACTGTGCAGTACCACTGATTATGTTGTGGAAGAGAGTTTAAACATAAATTGTACATGCCAGGTGGAACATTTTGAAAGTAAAAAGCGCCATCCTGGTTGTTGCCGCCTCGCGCGGAAAGAGTAGTTCTTACATAATTTGAACCCCAAAGAAGAACAATGGCGTTATTGAGTCCTGGATAACCAGTTGTTGGGCAGATGGGGCGCGTTGAAGTTGATCCAACATTTAATACCTGTCCGCTTACCTGATAGCCGGTGTCTGGTGAGTTAGGTTGGATGCCCGATCCCAGAAGTTCAAGCCCATCATCAGTTATGGAGTTAACTGCAATAGCATTGTCTATCACAGTGCCTGTTACTGAGACTTGATCATCGGGAATAAAAAGAATCTTTTTTGCTCCAAGCTGAAGCGTATATGTCTTTTTATCTGTTGCCATAAGATAATAGGTAGCTGTTGAATTTTTATCGTCTGATGTCAGTTTGGAAGCTCCAGCTAGACGTCCTTGAATAGCTACTGGTATATAAAGCCCTTGAGCTGAGCTGTAGCTGCTAAGGCTTTTTTGGGACTCGACTAGTGATGAAATAATCAGAAGAAATAGTATAAGCACGCAGGTCAGAAAAAATATCAGTGTTCCAAAAAAAACGCGAGTTGAAATCGGTCGATGAAAATGTAAGGCTCTCATATTACTCTACTTCTTCCTGAGCCGCTGGCGGCAAAAATTGACCATTTTTAAAAAAATATTGTTTGGTGGTTTTTTTGTAATTCAATTTTGGATTTACTTCACTTGTTGAAAGGTAGATATCACCCACATTGTCTTTGCCAATACCCACCTGTTGAGGTAGGGCGCCGATTTGAGGTAATGACACTGACAGCTCAGATCCAGGCTGCGTGATAATGGCCGGACTTGAACATAATCCAAGAAATGCTATCGCAGCCAATACAGGTTTTATAAGTGATGATGGCTCTTTGGCGCGTAATGAAAACCCCATCTGATCTGCCGACGGTAAAGGAGGAGGGTTATCTTTATGTTGATTCTGGTCCACAATAATATTATACGCAATTGGTTGTTTATATTTCAATAATATGCATGTCCTTAAAGTAGAGGATGATCAAGTGGTTCAGAAATAAAGCACTGGAAACATTTATAGGTGCCGCCAGTTCCATTTGACCTGCACATAGAGCTATTATTTCCGAGGGCGGTATACTTTGTCTCGGTCCTTTTTTGCCACAAGTCTGACTGCGGTTGAAAACACAATGAATAGATTCGTGGTGAAACTTCTCCATTTAAATCTTCCCAATAGACAAAATGAGACCGTATGAAAATTCTGTTTAAAGCTTCTTTTTGATTGTCTCTGTAATTTGTTCTAATATCTCCAGTGCTAACGATATTATTAAATGCAGGATTACCTAGAGAATCAGACCAGTCATCATCAGGATTATCCGGATACAATTTTTGCCGCGGCGGTTGATCAACTCCAATAGTAGTTCCCCAATCATAACCAATAGGACCTAAAAATTCACAGTCTGCATTATTATCACCATCGGGCAGTTTGTTACACCACGGTGGTCTTTTAGCAGTAAAAAGATACGACTGAATTGCTTTGTTCATTTCCACCATAACAGCGTATGTTTGGGCATCTCTTGCTCGGTTTAGTTGTTCTAATCCACCAAGTGCAGCAATTATTCCGATAGCGAGAATAGAGATGAGGAGGACGACGAGTATAAGTTCAACGAGTGAGAAACCAGATTTTACAGTGTATCTCATTCTCTTACTGTATAAGAATCTTTGAAAAAATGCAATTAATTTATTTGAAGTTCGGAAAGTGAGATAGGTTTGATATGTTTTTTATAGTCTGATTTTCTTAAAAATTTACTCAATATTTTATACATATCAAAGTCAAAAATATATTGATTGGAAATGTCTTTCTGGAATATATCTCCTTCCCAGCGGATTTTTCCCAAATAACACCACTTATCAACGATAAAACCCTCATGAGTATTGGTAAATTCGTCCTGTTCCTGGATCATAACTGGCCCTTTGTATGGCCAGGGACGGATCTCAGTCCCGCCAAAAGCCTCCAAGCACCTCAAATTGTATTTGAGTGGTGACTCTTGTCCAGCACAGGCTCCAAAACAACTTCCCAGCTTATGGTAAAAACAGCTACCCGGACCTTTCTCAAGCCCCAAAAGCTTAGGGCATAGATGATATTCTTTGGCTAAATAAGTCAAGTACTCTTTTGCTTGTCGTCTGGACTTACTGATGGTCACAATTGAGTTAAGTTCTGATGGATCAATCGTATCGACAGTTTCGACACTGACTCGAATGTAGTCGTTATCTTCTTGTTTTTTCTTAATGATCACTAGCCGTGAACTTGTTCGAAGCAATCGATTATAGAGAGGATACAGTTTTTTAATCAAAGACGACTCAAGAAGAAGCGCGCCCAACTCGCCCACAGTCGGTATCGTTTTAATTGACTTAATCTGCTGGCACATATCGAGTTTTCTACTTGAGGTGAGATCTGTGCCAAAGTGGGATTGTACTCGATCTTTCATATTGATGCTTTTTCCAATATATAACGGATGCCCTTCTTCACTATAAAAAATATACACACCTGGTGATTCGGGTATATCGTCAAGAATTGTTGGCGATAAAGATGGCGGGAGATAGGTTTTTCTCATGACTTGATCAATGGCTGCTTGTATTTTATCTTGAGAAAATTTATTCTGAATAATCTGAAAAAACTCCCACATGATCTTGGCGTCATCATAGGCACGATGCCGATTTTCACAGCTTAAATTAAACCGTTCAATAAGACTATCTAGACTGTGACGTTTATATTGAGGAAACAGCTGACGTGACAACTTAACAGTGCACATGGTCTTTGCCTGGAAGGGCATTTTAGAGCGACGTAACTCGTTTTTGATGAAGCCATAGTCAAATCGAGCGTTATGTGCGACAAACGTACATCCTTCAAGTAGTGAATAAATGTCATCTTTTACCCGAGAAAACGTCGGTGCGTCCAAAAGATCTTCTGTTCGAATGCCGGTAATCTGGGTAATGTAGGGGGAAAGATACGTTTCAGGATTTATAAGTGTCTGATAGGTTGAAACTACCTGATTATCCTCAACTCTTAGTATGCCAACCTCGATTACCCGGTCATATACCGGACTTGAACCAGTTGTTTCAACGTCGATAAATGCTAATTTCATAAAAAATAGCGAGTCCTAATGCAGTTATAATTACATACTAACAGAAAACAGGCACGTTTGTAAAGTAGAGTTACACTATTATTTCGTATACTTTGCCTGAATACTTCGACTCAATACCCACTCTGCTCTTTTATCTAAAGTAGAAAGTAACTTTCGATCTTGGGCTACTGTATCCAATCGAATCTGAAACTCAGTATCGCGCTCGTAGTAATTGGTAGAGTCAGGCTCGGTGATATGTTTCTTGAAAAGGTTATTTAAAAAATTAAACATCGGTTCATTGGTACAACCCGTCAAATTTGCGGATAATGGGTACTCAAATGAACCCTGATTGTTCTTCCACCAGTCAAGAAAATAAACAAACCCAACTACGTAAAGACCTGCATGAGCAAGTCGTTGATAATATGAAAATGATTCTGGTTGAGTTATACCGTTAGGTGAAAAATGCTGAAATAAGGTAAATTGATCATCAGAAACACTGCTTTCTACATATAACCCTGTATCCAACAAATGGAGAATAAAATCGTGAGATCCATTTTTGACGATATGACTTTTAACAGGTTCTATTATTTGTCCTAATTTATCAACTCGCTCGATCATATGTAGTTAAAGTAAAACATCTATTTTACAGAGATAATACTCGCGAAACAAGGTCAAAAATGCTATAATCTACAGGTAGAGCCGGGGTGGTGGAACTGGTAGACACGCAGTCTTGAGGAGGCTGTGTCGAAAGA
>CAYLXX010000051.1:2948-5071 GCA_964387955.1 uncultured Gammaproteobacteria bacterium | reverse complement strand
TTGTCTATGGACTAAAGCATAACAACTACTTTTCACGTATTATACTTCTGACCGACGACCACCAATCGACATTTACACACCGCGGCACACTCTTTCCCTACACGCCGCTATTTCAATCTAAAACTGGGGAATAGCACTCCTCAGTGGATTAGCCCCTACGACCACATGTTTGGTAAATGTATCTTGTCGAATTGATTCCGAGTCATTGCCAGAAAGTATCAAACGATTAATTTTTTTGCCTTCCGCTTCCATCGTAGTGGCATATTTTTTTAAATGTTCCTCAATTGGTTTAGCTGAAGTGACATGTCCATGAATCATCTCCTTCTCAAGCGGCCCAAATGTGTCATAAAAGTAACCATGAATCATCTCTTTTTCATATACGACATACATAATGTATTCTTTTTTATCGCGTCTGAGTGTTTTTTCGAATAATTTATAGTAAGACAAAATTTCAGGTACAATACCAACAAGATTGATATTAAGAAGTCTTAAAGCGGCCTGATATTTTTGGATGAGTTCATTGCTGATTGCAAAAAAAAGTACTTGTCTGCCGTTGTCTTTTTCCTCAATCAGATAATCATAAGCACTTGTTTCCAGATCGATCATCAGTTGTGCCCGAGCTTTGTCATTGATAAATGAAGTGACTGCTGAAGGAGCAATATCTATTGGCACATCAGCTCGTAAAAAATAAAATGCATCTTGCGGTAAAACAAGATTGATTTCATGGTCTTTTGAGGCATTAGGAGCAACCAAGGTGATGGCTTCCTTCACAGCTGAAGCAAACAAATCAATATTTACGTCTTTATTCGTCTGCAGGTCCACCTGATGTGTTTTTTCATAGTACGCACTTTCGTACTGGCCTAGAAGTGATTTTTTGAGATAGAGGAGCTTTATTTGATTCTTATTGATGTACAAATATAGCATAGGTTCTATTATAATCACTTTCCCTGCGAGAAAACAAGTAGAACATCTAAATTAGTGATAAAATTATAATTGATGGAAGGCGCCATATCCCAAATAAAATCCAAATTAGACATCGTCGAATTTATCGGCAGTTATATATCTGTAAAAAAAACTGGCCGTAACTTCAAAGCCGTCTGTCCATTTCATAAAGAAAAAACACCCTCTTTTGTAATTTCACCTGAGCGTCAGATTTGGCATTGTTTCGGCGCTTGCGGCGACGGCGGTGATATTTTTAAATTTTTGATGAAATGGGAAAATATTACGTTCGTCGAGGCAGTCAAAGAATTAGCTCAAAAAACTGGTGTTCAGCTCAAAAATAGTGCTTTTGAAGACCGTGAATGGAAAAAAAAGGAGAAATTATTTACCATCAACATTCTTGCATCTGAGTATTTTCAGTATGTTCTACATAATACCGCAGTCGGCAAAAAAGCCCGTGAATATTTAATTTCCCGTGAGCTGAAAGAGGGAACGATTGCTAAATTTGAGATTGGGTATGCACCTTCTTCTTGGGATTCTTTATACAAATTTTTAAAAAAAAAGAGTTTTGGCGATGATGATATTTTGGCAACCGGGCTTCTCATCAAAAGTGATAGAGGCGGTTATTATGATCGATTTCGAGGGAGAATCATGTTTCCGATCAAAGATGCCCGCGGCAATGTCATCGGTTTTTCGGGTCGGGTGTTAGATGTCACTGCAAAAGAAGCCAAATACGTCAATACTCCAGAAACAGCGGTGTACCATAAACGTGAAAGTTTATTTGGTATCCATATCGCCAAGGAATTCATCAAAAAAGAGGAAAATGTTGTGCTTGTGGAAGGTGAATTTGATATGATTGGGCTTTACCAAAACGATATTGGGTATGCGGTGGCAGCCAAGGGCACAGCTGTCACTCGTGAACAGCTGACTATGCTTAAGCGATTAACTCCCAAAATGACCCTTTGTCTTGATGCTGATGAAGCCGGTGTTGAAGCCATGAAGCGCGTAGCTCATGATGCAGAAGAACTCGAGTTTGACCTTTACGTTTTGGATCTAGGAGGGGCCAAAGATCCAGCCGAAGCGCTGCAAAAAAATCCAACCGATTTTAAAAAGAAGCTTAAATCACCCGAGTCGATCTATGATTTTATAATCAGACAATCAGTAGCCAAATATGATATTTCTGC
>CAYLXX010000051.1:0-2848 GCA_964387955.1 uncultured Gammaproteobacteria bacterium | reverse complement strand
TATTTCAGAATGAAAATACGTATGATGTGTCCGACTCTGTTTTTGGTCAATTGGAGCCTAATGATTTTACATTTCCAGTCTACCGTAAGATTGTGGACGCATTTTTAGAGTATAAAAAAAATTACCCCAAAATTATGAGTTCGACTGCATTTTGTGACTCGTTACCTGCGGAGCTACAACCCGCCTGTAATGAGCTTTACCTTTTTTCACCTGCAGATTTGAGCCTTGATAAAGAAGTTGTTGTGAGGATGGCGCTTGAGATTAAACGATACTCACTGAAACAACAAATATCAGACCTTGTCCAAAATCCAGAAGATCACCAAAAGGACAAAGATCTCTCGATTTTTACCACCCGCCTTAAAGAGGTAGAAAAAATGATCTCCACAGATTATAATTACAACTTATGAAACAGAAACTACCTAAGAATTATAAAGAGCTTCTCAAGCAGGGAGAGGAAGACGGATTCTTGGTCCAGGAGGATATCTTACTCGTCTATCCGGAACCTGAGAAGCATATCACCGAAATTGACGAATTTTTCGATCAAGCCTTTCGATCGGGAGTTGATATCTTTGAGACCATTTCCACCAGAGAAGAATCCGAAGCTAATAAGACAGCGGAAGAAATGGAAAAGGAGCTGGAACAGCTTGTTACTCTCAAGCACGGCGAGTCTCTTGACCCAATCAAAAAATATCTCAAAGAGATTGGTCGTACGCCTCTTTTGACTTTTGACCAAGAAGTGCAGCTGGCCAAACTCTACGAAAAGCACGATGAAGACGCCAAAGAAAAACTCATCAAAGCCAATTTACGCCTGGTTGTATCTATAGCCAAAAAATACCTTGGCCGCAGACTTTCATTCCTTGACCTTATTCAGGAGGGAAATAAAGGACTTATCCGCGGTGTCGAAAAGTATGATTGGCGCCGAGGCTACAAATTTTCAACCTATGCCACCTGGTGGATTAGACAAGCGATTACACGCGCCATAGCCGACCAGTCCCGTACAATCCGTATACCAGTCCACATGGTCGATCAAATTAATCGTTTCTATAAGACTCAACGTCGTCTCGTGCAGAAGCTTGGTCGTGAGCCTACAGTCAAAGAAATCGCCAAAGAGATGCTGATAACTCCTGATGAAGTCGAGAATCTTATCAAAATCTCTCAGCAGCCAAAATCATTGTCTGCACCAGTTGGCGATGACAAAGAGGCTACGCTTGAGCAATTTGTAGCCGATCAAAGTCAACCCAGTCTATACGATAAGGTTTCTCGTGAGCTTCTCAAAGATGCCTTACAGAAAGTGCTCGAAACGTTATCTCCCAGAGAAAAAAAAGTTCTGATCATGCGCTTTGGCCTAGAAGACGGTAAAGCAAAAACACTTGAGGAAGTGGGTCGGGAATTTAAGGTTACTCGTGAACGAATTCGTCAAATTGAGGCCAAAGCTATACGCAAACTTAAACATCCTACTCGTGCTCGTAAACTCAAAGACTTCTTAGAATAAGCACATACTATCCCATAATTAAAGTAAAAACGCATATTTATACATATTTAATGTGTATATCTACCCCTTTTAGTGTGCTATTTTGATAGCTTGTAGACTATAATCCATTGCAGAATTATAAAGTAGCCTGTAATCTTTGGAGCTGTAATATGGCCGCAAACTCTTTATACAAACGATTGGGTTTCCGACTGGTTGCCGAGCGCAACAAGAATAACCTCTCTCAAGAGGAACTAGCTTTTTTAGCCAGTATTGATCGCACGTATATTGCAAGGATCGAGGAGGGTAAAGCTAATCCGTCAGTACGTATCCTCCATAAATTGTCTCGTAAACTCAATATCAGACTTCACGAATTATTGGCAGGCGTTTAATAGATTCTCTTGCATATCCGAGAAAAACAGAGTACATTAATCTTGATGGCGAAAAAAACTGTTTCTCCACTTCAGAAGGCTCTTAACCTCTGGGCAATCATACTCTTAGTTTGGGGGTTGTATCGTTATTTTTTTAAAGCAGATCTGCCAATATGGTTTGATGAATTTATAGCCAAACCGATTGTTTTAGTACTTCCAGTTTATTACTACATTACCCACTACGAAAAAAAGAAATTTGCCGATGGTATAGATTTTCATCTTAAGACGCTTGGTCGAGATCTATTGTGGGGTTTATCGATCGGTCTTATTTTTTTTGTGGCAGCCGCAATCGGCACCAATCAGTCTCTAAATAAAATTATGACAGAATTACCTCAAGCATTTACTAAAGGATCGACCATACTGCTTTTTGTGGTCGCTTTTGCCACAAGTATAAGCGAAGAAATTCTTTCAAGAGGATTTATTCTTAAACGGATTTATGCACAAACTAAAAATGTGCCTTTATCTACAACAATTGCCACTATTTTATTTTTTTTTCTTCACATCCCGTTTCTCTTAACGAGTCAGCAGCTTATGGGGAACACTTTACTTCAGGTTATGGTGACTGACTTTTTATTAAGTTACGCGGTCTCTTTCTTATTTCTGCAATCTAGAAGTCTTATGGTGCCAATTCTTGTTCACGCTTTTTATAGTATAAGTATCTATTTCTTTCACTTTGCTTTTTCGTAAACCCAGAAGATTTCCTCAGTTTTGTAGTTTATTTTCTTGATATCGGCTTTATTGATTTTTGTATCATTGAAGTCGTCTGGATAACCAATAGTGACTTCGCCTGGTGCTAAGTTATCAGGATATTTAAAGTTAAAGTCAAATTTGTCATATCTCTCGACTTGCCCAAATCCGTACTGGTCTGGGGCAGTAAGATGAGCTTGAGTTTGATATTTTTCGGGAGGATATTGAAGGTAAAAAAGTGTGAAAATGTATGGCTCGCCGT
>CAYLXX010000050.1:0-5082 GCA_964387955.1 uncultured Gammaproteobacteria bacterium | reverse complement strand
TATTTGTTTTGTTAATTTATTGTCTAGTAATTAGATTGGCTGCTTAGTGGATTCAGGAAAAAGGACTGCATAAAGAAGACGTGACAACTACATTTACGGTGCAACAGATCCTCATCATCACAGCCATAAGCATTGGCTTTCTCGCAACTGCATTTATCCAAAAATTTTACAATTTACCTATTGAGGGGGTCTGGCTGTATTGGGCCCTTCTGATAGGCTTTTTTATTTCTTCCCTTAAAACTATCCCTTCAGTATTTCTTGAAAGGAACATTCAGTTTAAGAAAATCGTGCTTGTGCAAATTGTAGAAAATACAGTTTTTTACACAACAGTTATAGTATGCGCTCTTATGGGCTTTGGTTTGAAAAGCTTTATTTTTGGAGTGCTGGCTCGATCTCTGGTCGGACTCGTCTTGATTTATATCATTTCCTGGTGGATGCCGCAGATTGGTATCTCTGTAAAAAGTCTTAAGAGTCTCCTGTCTTTTGGTTTACCATTTCAGGCAAGTTCATTTCTGGCACTTTTTAAAGATGATTTGATTATTTTATATTTAGGAAAAATGCTTGGATTTGAAGGCATTGGATATATTGGTTGGGCGAAGCGCTGGGCCGAAGCGCCGATTCGTATCATAATGGATAATATTAGCCGAGTACTTTTTCCTGTTATTGCCCGCATTCAACATGATCGAGAAAAAGTTGGGCGCGTTATAGAAAGAATCATTTATTACCAAACACTTTTGCTTGCACCTACTATTGCGGGCATGGCTATTATGATCCATAATTTCGTGTTTCTTATTCCCAAGTACGACAAATGGGAGCCCGCTTTGCCTTTATTTTATTTATTTTGTTTGTCTACTTTTTTCTCTTCATATTCGACACCATTTATCAACCTCTTTAATGCACTTGGCAAAGCAAGACTAGCCTTCTCATTTATGCTATTTTGGACCGTAACTACCTGGGTTCTCACACCGGCTTTCGTTCATACGTTTCACTTGCTTGGATTCCCGATTGTGCAAGTACTTCTGTCTTTGAGTTTTGTTATTGTGCTGCTTAAAGCAAAACAGCTTATCAATTTCAGATTTACTTCACTCGTTTACAAGCCATTGCTCGCAAGTCTTTTCATGTCGTTCGTATTGTTTATCATTTCCAACTTTATTACCGCATCAGTTTTGTCATTTATAGCCATGATTATGATTGGCGCATTTATATATTATTTTGTGTTGCGTATAATCTTTAGTATAGACTTAGCAACAGAAGTAAAATCTCTTTTCAACTATGAATGAAATATCAGCCATTATTGTTATCAAAGGTCATCCGCCTCATGCAATGGAAACTATTGCTTCGGTTGACGATTTTGCGTCCGAAATTCTGGTTGCCGATATTGGCATAGATGATGAACTACTTCAAGATATTAAAAAAAATAAAAAAGTAAAAGTTATTACAATCGACCAAGATGTACCATATGTTGAATTAATCCGCAATGACCTCAAAAAATATGCCAAAAACGAATATATTCTATTCATGGACCCAGATGAAATTTTGACAGATGATTTGAAAAAAATATTACTTGAAAATCTTGACTCATATGATTACTTCAAAATTCCTCGAAAAAATTTAATTCTGCATCATTGGATGCAGCACACGCTCTGGTGGCCGGATTATCAGGTGAGATTATTCAAAAAAAATCATGTAATATGGCCCACCAAGCTTCACGCTCAACCTGAAGTAAAAGGAAACGGTTTAACCATCGACCCCGAAGAAAATCAAGCACTCTTACATCACAATTATGAGTCTGTCGATGAATTTATGACCAAAGCTTTACGCTACGCCAAATCAGAAGCTCACGAATACATCAAAGATAATAAAAACTTCAAACTCCCGGATGCCATCAAGCGCTCAATTTCTGAATTTGTAGGACGTTATTTTGCCCATGAAGGTTACAAAGACGGCATACATGGATTTGTTTTGGCATGGCTACAGATGATGTATTGCATGCTTGTTTATTTTTATTATTGGGAAGAAAAAAAATATGTGGCAGATCATACATCCATCCCAGATCAAGCTCGTGCATTTTTTCTACAAGGTTTACTTGAAACAAACTATTGGCTGATCCAGAAAAACTTGATCAATCCGGTTAAAAAACTGAAGACTAAAATGCAAAATTTTTTCTTGAGTAGATTTAAGTAATTACTGCTTAATTTTGTTGGTATCAACTACCACATACTCCCTATCTGTCACTGGAAACTGCATGATATTTTCATCAACTGACTGGACTATATAACGGGTAGGGTTATCGATTTCTTTTTCGATAGGTAAATAATCTGGTTTAGCTGTTGGAGTCGAAACCAGAAGAGTGTTGGGTAATTTGGAGTCTTTACCCCAATCAATTGTCCTAAATTCATACTTACCAAAAGAGGTGATATTTACCAAACCTTTTTTATGCTCGTCGCGGTGGACAGTTTGTAAAAATTCTTGTGGCGAATACTTTGAGTAAAAGAGAAGCGATGAATACATAAATGGCGATTGATCGTCAATAATAATCTTGTCATACATCTGCCCTTTATCTTTTAAGTACTCAGTCAATTGCTTATCTGCAACACGCCAAGGTTGTGCATACGTTGCTGGAAACTGGAAATAATATGAAAGTAGATAGTATTGTATATCAAAAAACATGACTAGCAATAGCGCTGCCAGACTAATACGCTTTATCAAATTTGGTCGAGATAGTAAGTATTTCAAAATCATCAAAAATCCAAACGCGGAGAAAACTACTACAGGGATTATAAAAAAATATCCCCGAGTCGCATGAGGGACTTCTTTACTCAAAGATAATATCAACCATACAGTTACAAGCCAGTAGAGAAAAAGTGATAATGATTTTATTTTATGAACAAAATAGACATACAACCCCATTACAAAAAACACAGCATCAAATACATAAAACATGCCCACAGTTCCAATTCCCTGATTCCCATGTGAAGTCCCCGAAACAAAGAAAAAACTGCCTGAAAGCACTGATATAAGGTTTTGGAAGTACTGAAAAATCATATAGGCAAATTTATTGAAGAATAATTTGACATAAATTTGCGGTACATGAGCTAAGTAACTTCTGAATTCGAGATCTTTCGCTAGTATATCCTGGCTCGTGATGAGTGTACCTTGGGCCGAAGCTGCTCCCGAAGGACTCAAAAAAGTTACCATAAAAGGCGCAATAACAATCAGTGCAAGTACTACCAGACCCGATTGATATTTTCTGTCGATGATTTTAATTTTTTTCCAATAGATCAATATAAGAAGGAGTGCTAGTATAGGTGAAAGTAAGCGCGTAACGTTGTAAGAATAAAGAGAAGCGCCAAATGCAAGCACCGATAAACCGAGTAACCAAAATCTTTTTGTATCCGCGGCTAAAATAAAACACAGTACTCCCGCCAACGCAAACATTAAGGCCATGTTCACCTCAAAGGCAGCCCGAGAAAATAATATATGCTGTGGATTGAATGCCAGGAAAAAAGCAGAAATTAGCGCCATCGAACTATTTTTTGTCAGGTGCCTAACCAGATAAAACAACAAAAAAACGCTGATAATACCAGCGAAAGCCGACGGAAGTCGAACAGCGAGCTCATTAACTCCCAATATCTTGGTAAAAAGAGCTACAGTATAAATGTACATAGGCAATTTGTAGTCGCCAAAAGACCTGAAATAGAGTGGAAACGCCTTGTTATACTCATCTTTGCCTGTTTCTGCGATAAGATACGCATTGTATCCAATTGAGGTTTCATCTTGATACAAAGCCGGAGGAACTTTAGTTAAGTTATACAGTCGAAGCAAAGCAGTTAAGATAAGAAGCAATATTAATAAGCCGTTAATGAATTTCTTGGGAAGCGGGTCAAATTGGGTTAAAATGTCTTGCATACTTTAGGTATTATATCTTTTTCTCATAAATAACCGCAATTTCATTTTCATATAATTTTTTAAATGTCTGAGCACTCTCAAGTTTACATTTACGCAACATTGGATCTGATTGACCTTTGACAAAATAAATATAATCGACTTCATGAAGTATTGAGCAGTCTCCTTGAGTCATTCTCCTGAGTCTACTTTTATAATCGACTCCAGTGATATCCAATACATGATTGTCTGTTAAATAAACTTGTTGTCCCGAAAATGCTGCTACATAAGCTGTATCAAATGCCACAACTGGCAAAGGAGGGTTATATTTCTGCATTATTTGTTTATCATACAAAGCGGTATAAACCACACCTGGTCGCTGGTATTTAAGAAAACTCAGCGCTTCAAGTTCTTGTTGCGGCACATACGCAGGAGAAGTAGCGGGTGAAAATTGTTTGATGACGTCGATATTAACAGGGATAGTTAAAACAATCGTAAGCAATACAATAAGATATGCGATGAAATTCTTTGTTTTGACAAGGTCATAAAGCAGTTTTGCAATAAAGAAGTTCGCTAAAAAAAATCCATAGTACAGAAACTGTATCGTATTCCACCATTGCCCCTTTTGTATAAATAGTGCCGGCAGCAAAATTGAGGTAATAATTCCTACTAAAATAATTGCGTCAAATTTACTGAATTGTTTTTTTATAATCATCCAAGGAATATATAAGAATCCAAAAAATCTTGTACCAAAATTCAGGATTATAAATGCCAAAAAGGTAAATGATTCGATATATATAAGCCGTGGACCAATTCCGTGCGATTGGAGAAAGTATCTTGCATCAACCATATCTCTCATATAGAGAAGTTCTTGATCCTCAATGATCGGGTGTATCATAGCCAACGGAACTAATACAAAATTAGAGCCAGTTTTCAGCGATGTAAAAGGACTATAAAACAATAAAATTGATCCTGCGGCACATAAAATCACAATTCCAGCAAATTTAACAAAATCAAGTAGTTCAAATTTTTTATCAAAACTAGTGACCAGAATATACATCCCAATCATAACAGCACTTATCAATCCAGCATAAAATTTAATTCCAAATATAAAAAACAGCAATACACCCAGAATAAAAATATTTCGGGTATTTAGTTTCCCATCTTTGATGTAAATAAGTATTGCCAGAAATAATA
>CAYLXX010000049.1:3295-5136 GCA_964387955.1 uncultured Gammaproteobacteria bacterium | reverse complement strand
CAAATGACTTATGAAAATCATACGCCATAACAAGCAATTCATCGCTGTGGGATGCAATAAACGGTATATCAAATGGTCTTTTACGATAAAATGAGTCGCCGTAGGTGGCAACAAGCAACTTCAAGTTATTAGCATGGGCTTGGGTATGTAGCGAATTAACAAATTGATTGACTGATTCTTGTGCGTCGCTCAAAGGGATCATTGAGAGTTCAAGATCGAGTACTATGCCTTCGAAACCATTTTGTTGCGCAAGATCAGTAATTTCTGAGATAAGCTTGGCTTGTGCGGCTTGGTCTTCTAGCAACTTGAGATTGGTATTGGTATCAAGCATCCGCAAAGTCAGATACGTTTTCTGGCCTGTTGCCGCTTGAACAAAAGCTGAGAGATTGGTAAAACCTGCCTCATCTTCGTTTATCCCATTGGCACCGGCCGCCAAACCGAAATAAATCAGTCTGTCAAAATTTTCACCCGAAAAATCAGTCGGAACATCCCAGTACGGTACAAAAAGTGAGCGTGACTCAGCAACAACTGCCGGAGGAATTGGCGTCGGCTGGATTTTGGCTTGCGGAACAACTTTGGTTGGTTGTTTCAGACCAAGTTTCCAAAATGCTACGGCCGCAAAAATTACAGCAATAAGGAGAAGAATTTTTCTCATATTTAAGGTATATTATACAACTTCGGCTTGACATCCCAAAAATTATCGTTCATACTATTACTTATTATGAAAATTACGATCTACACTGTTAACGATTGTGTCTTTTCCAAGCAGGAAAAGGACTATCTTACCGCCAAAGGCATCCAATTTGAAGAAAAAAATCTCGAGACCAATCGAGCCTGGCTTGATGAGATGTTATCTGTCTCCAATAATTTCGCCGGTACTCCAGTCACGAAGATTGACAAAGACAATGGTCAATCCGTCGTCTTAAAAGGTTTTACAGAAGCAGAATTTACCAAGGAGCTTGAGCAAGCACCAGCAGCTGGTATGCACGCCGACGGTGCAGTAACAAGTGATATGCCTGCCACTCCTCCACCAGTTGAGCCTCCTGCTAATCCTGAGCCAATTACACCTGTCGAACCAACACCAACTGTTCACGAAATGCCTCAGCAGCCCGAAACACCTGTTTCAACCATGTCTGATCAACCCACTCCTCCACCAGTTGAGCCTCCTGCTAATCCTGAGCCACCAACGATGCCTGAACCACCTATGACTCCGTCAGTGGAGGAACCAAAAGTTGAAACACCGACCAATATGGCTTCGATGGCACCCGAGCCACCAGCTTCTACACCTATGCCTCCAATGGCTCCCACCGAACCACCTATGGCAGAACCTACACCTCCAACACCACCAGCAACAGAACCAACAATGCCTCCAGCAACGCAGACGACTAATCCAGCTCTATCCTCTATTCTCAATCAACTGGAGAATCGAACTGACACCACTAATCAATCTTCTACTATGCCTCAGCAGGCCTTCAACTAATCTCTTGACATTCGTGAGTAGTTTCTCGTATTCTTAGGTATTGTATGAATATATTGGATTACACTCCGTTTATCGCAGTCGGAGCGCTCATTGTTGTTGGTTTAGCCATTCTAATAGTCTTTTTAATAAAAAGGCGTAAAAAACAGCCGCTTACTCCCAGGTCTATTCCTCCTATACCGAGCCCGAAGGAAGCTGCTTCCCGCTTTACTCCTGTGCCTCAGTCTGCCACCCTTCATCCTCAATCAGTTACTACGACATCTTCTGGAAACCGTAAATTTATCATCGCTGGGGTTATCGCCTTAATTGTCATAATTGTCTTGGGTGTTAGCTATTTTGTCAGTCAACAAAAACCAGAATCGAT
>CAYLXX010000049.1:0-3195 GCA_964387955.1 uncultured Gammaproteobacteria bacterium | reverse complement strand
TTTTGGTGATAATAAACACGTTCCGTATGGGGAAAAATCGGCCGAGGAAATTTATACGCTTACTTGCCAAGCAATAGATTTTTTATCTGTCAAAAAAGACTGCGCGCTGATTATTTTGGCCTGCAATACATCCTCGACTGTTTTGCGCAAAATCCAGCAAGAATACCTCCCCACCACCCATCCAGATACCAAAGTACTCGGCGTTATACGACCTGGCGCCGAATCGATTATTGAATCCCATCATCAGCCAGTGGGAATTATGGCTACACAAGCGACTGTCACAGCAGCCAGTTTTACTCATGAACTTAAAAAATTACACGCGCCACTCTCCTTTTATCAAGTAGCTTGCCCCAAAATAGTCCCTCTTGTCGAATCAGGACATCTCGATGATACAGACGTGAAAAATGTAGTCAAAGAATATGTCGATATACTAAAAAAACAGGGCGCCAAAAGCATTTTGCTTGGTTGCACACATTACGAGCTCATTTCCGACGTCATACGCGAGGTAGCTCAACTCCCCGTCATGACCGAGGGCTGGGTAACGGCCGAAAAATTGGCAGATTATCTGAAAAGACATCATGAAATTGAGTCCAAACTAGGAAAAGATCAGCGACGCAACTATTTTTTTAGCCACCTTGATGAATCACATAGGAATCTTGCTCAACGTTTTATGAAGGAAGTCGATCCAGTCGACTCGATTGAAGAAGTTAGCTTAATTTCTCAATAACATTCACCAATTCTTCTGGAGTGTTGACGATTTCATCAGGTTTATTTTTCATAAGTATTTCCGCATTATTAAATCCCCAAGTTACACAGACGATCGGAATACCAACTTCTTTACAGGCACGAATATCGCGTACTTCATCACCTATATAGAGTGCCTCAAATGGCGGAAGATTTCGCTTATCGAGGATAGATTGTAGACTGGCAGATTTGGCGAACACATTTTTATTGGAGTACACGTCTTCAAATATATGTAGCTCATGTGCATCAAGAAATTTAACCACATTTTCTTTGGGGCTTGAGGTAACTATAATCAGCTCGAATCCCATTTTTTTCAGACGAGTGAGTGCTGACTTCATACCAGTAAAGATCTCGATATCAGGTGCTTGCTTAAGAAGTTCGGATCTGATTTTATTAAGAAAAAAAGGGATTTTAAGAAGAGGAATTTTGAAATGCGTCATCACTTCCTTGGGCGTCATACCCTTCAATATCTTAAGATCAGCTTGACTAATTGGTCCGATGCCGTAAGCTGGTCCAAACTTGTTGACAATTTTAAGTACGGGAGGCAAACTGTCGGCGATTGTGCCGTCAAAATCAAACAGAAGAAGCTTTTTGGGCATAATACAATTATATCACTCTTGAATATATACTTTCACATTTTCTTCGTGCAGTCTGAAGGGAGTTCGAACATAAGGAGACTTAATTTTCTCTTTTTCATTATATTCGAGATCATGAGTATAAATATATCCTATATCAGGTAGCTGCCTAATATGCTGTGAGAGGGCCTGCAAGGTGTTGGGAAATTTTGAGGAATTAGCATGTCTATGTGTACCAACGTGCTTTAATCGATTTATACGCCACCAGACTGGATCGTGTAGAATATCGCCTTTTAAATCATCATCCTGGGCTTTTTTTGTAAGATACAATTGAACTCTATCTTCAATTATGCCAAAGGCGACTTTTTTCTTTTCTTCAGGATCAATAGGGACTGATATCCGAAAAACATGCTGATCCCCAACACTTACGATTTTTTTATAGTATCTATACCAAGGAGGCTGGCCAAAAGTATGTTGAATTGACATATAATACCCATCTTTCCAGCCATATCCAAACCGAACAACATCTTTAATGGGCATTTTACTATCGAAGACGTAATCAACAGAAGCACCAAATAATGCAACCGACCAATTGAAAATATCATGAAGCAAAGCATTAGCCTCTGGAGGTTGGATTGTTTCTGGCATAAGGAAGCATTATATCACGCCGCCAGATTATTGAGTTATTTGGTAGTTGTATTGCATGTTTTGCTGATAGTTTGTCGTAGAGTGTGATTTAGCAGTCATTTGTGATAAAAAAGCCAAGATACCGACGATGATGAGGATGATTTTGATCACTTTGTGATTCATGGATATTTTAAAGCTTGGATACTGATCAGACATACCTGATAAATACATTGAACCTCCAAAAACTACTCGCGAGGCATCGCGAGAGAACTCAAAGGTGCTTTCTGGATACGTGCCAGTAAACAATACAGGAATGGACGAGACCATTACTCCAACACTTGCCCCGCGGCTCAGGATATTGAAATAAATGATATAAGGAATCATCAATATTATTCGCACAAGACCGCCGATAAGGGGTATGGCAAAAAATTTATTGGGATTTTGGGGTTTAGCAAAAGTTACACTAAAGGCATCGTCGATTTTGGGGTCAAACCCTGGATATTTATCGGTCAGACCATTAAGGTAATACCAAATCTTCAAGCTATAACTAAACCATTTAACATTATATTCATAGGCTGTATCCCAATACTTACCAGATGAGAGAACGATGAACGGATTGATTATCGAAGTAGTGAAAAACGCCATTAAAGCGTAAAGACAGGACATCAAAAATACCGGAATTAAAATAATGATTTTGACTAAAAAACCAAAAATCGGAAAGGCGTAGAGCCGATTGGGGTTCTTGATACGCTCGATTGTGATTTGCGGATATATGGTTTTATCCATTTGAGCTAATCTTAAATAGATTTTCCCAGGTTGTCAACAGTAACTCAGATTTTCGATAGAGGAAATAAGCCTGATTTATCAAGATCGTCTGATATATAATGCACCATCTCATGTGGCAAAACTACGAATAAATTTTCTATCGCACTTGTGCCCTTCAACTTTATTACACCTGGGAATTTAAGGCTTACTGCCCCCACACTTCTATCTCTTTTAGCTTTAATTTTTTTATTAGTTCGTGTATCAAATACAGCACCATCATCTGTTAATCTAAAATCTTTAGGAAGAATATAAGTTCCTATATGAAGAGCTAGTTCATCAAGTGACGTTGTATCTTCGTACCCTCTCCAGGTAGGAACTTCTCTTGTATGTTTATCATATGGCGAGAGAGTAATATGTGCCAATGTATCAATAAGTTCATCATAATATTCTTCGTTAATATCTGCCTGGTATATTTTTCTAATTA
>CAYLXX010000048.1:0-5277 GCA_964387955.1 uncultured Gammaproteobacteria bacterium | reverse complement strand
AGGTATATTTCGTCTTTTAAGGGCGCATAATGAAAAAAGCCGAAGTATTGGATGGTTTTTTTAATCTCTTTTTCCATCGTTGTGTGCATTTTCTCATGTTTAACCCTCATTAACAAGCTAAAATGCCTCAAATGCGGTATACTATCACCTTTATGTCTAGTCATGAACACAGCGCGCATTATTCGTTTCAGGATGTTAAAACTCGGTCGGCCCATGGGAATGAGCTTGATTCGTTAGTCGCCAAAAGACTGGAAAAAATGCAGCTCTTTGAGGCTGGACAGATAACGTACCTTAGCGAATTACAAGAAGACTCAGCCACAATCGTCGACTGGGCCGCACGCTTAACTGAGTCTGAACTTCGTATCGAGCTCTGGGAAGGAAGAGCCTTGGTAGAAGCGCGCAGTGCCGCTGGTTTGCCTTTTCATCTTTTCAACGCTAATTCACCCAGGAAGACCAAAGATCTGAAGACATCTGATCAACGCCAAGCTTTTTATGATAACTACCAGAGAGTCATCGACACCCTTGAAACTCAATATCAGAGTCGTTTAGAACCTTCAAAAACCTGATATCTTTTGCTTAAAAACGAGGTAAATAAACTTGAACAAACGTAGCTGCCGACGCCATCTCCACGGTTGTATGACCAAACGAAAGAGCCATTCCAACCCAAGCTGACGTAAAAGTTTCGGCGCGCGCGGTACTTGGCCGCTTAAAAAATCGAATGCTCCCCCAACTCCCATACAAACACAGTGCGCAAAAAGCGCGCGATTACGCTCAATAAACAACTCTTGCATAGGTGAACCAAAAGCGACGAATACGATTTGGGGCATAAAGTCGGCCACTATAGACCTCAAATGGTCTATTTCCTCGTTGGTCGGGTGCATGACGTCGTTAAATCCTTCGAAACCAATAAATTTGGCATTTTTATAGCTTTGTTGGTAGCAATCGGCAAGCCTAACTGCTAGATTATCACGTGCGCCGATTAGCGCTATCCGCAAGCGCATATTGTCAGCTAGTCGAATGACCTCTTCAACCATGTCTACCCCTCTCAAACGGTCTCCCAGAGGTACTCCAAGCCATCGGCCTGCTATGACAGTCCCAACCCCATCGACTAACTTGATTTGGGCTTTTGTGACGGCCCGTTTAAACTCCTCACTCTCGGTTGTGAGGACAAAAATTTCGGGGTTAAGGGAAACTATGTGTAAAAAACCACCTTTTTGGGTTATGTTTTTTCTAATTTGCTCTAGGACTTCTTCCTTAGTAACGTTTTCAACGGCAATTTGGAGGATTTTTTGGTCAGGCATGGGGTGTTTTTTTATTATAAGTTATATATTGTATGATTTAAGTTATATATATATTCTTTTTTGTTCACTTTTATTGAACTAGTATCGGTTTACTGCATCAACATTTATATCTAAATTAAGGTCAATATTGTATTTTTATATAAAATTTACTCTAATGTCTTATTGATAAACCTTGTTTCTGGGTGGCAAGACTTCGTTATATCTATTCATACTTCTAAGTAAATTGACTATAGGTTTTATTAAAAATTAAGGGCTTACTGTGACGCTCCGATAGGGATGCGTTTTAGCGAATCGCTTGTTTGTAACTATCAAGGTTCTCCATTGCCATGCCAACTCCTCTAATTACACAGAACAAAGGCTCATCTACCACAAAAGAAGGTACACCGGTAAAGTACGTAATATATCTATCTAAGTTGGTCAAAAGCGATGTGCCACCCGACAAAACTATACCCTTATCGACAATGTCTGCCGAAAGCTCGGGAGGTGCCTGAGATAGCACTTCTTTTATGCCTTCGAGGATCTGTTTAAGCGGCTTTTGGAGACCTTCACTCACGTTTTTTTCGCCTATTTCCATGATCTTAGGCAAGCCTGTAGAGGCATCGCGGCCTTTGACCTCGATTGTACGCTCTTTATAGCCTTCTTTTTCCTCTACCATGGCATTGCCGATTTTCATCTTGATATCCTCTGCGGTGCGGTCACCCACAATGAGACTGTCGTGCTTACGAAGGTGCTGGATGATGGCTTCATCAAGTTTCGTGCCTGCTACACGCACAGTTTTAAAAACCACTAGCTGCCCTAAAGATATGATGCCGATCTCAGCTGTGCCGCCTCCGATGTTGGCAATCATGTGTCCAGAAGGCTGCGAGATCGGGATTTTGGCGCCGATAGCCGCAGCCAAAGGTTCCTCAATCAGGTAAACATCGGAGGCGCCTGCCTGTTTACAAGCCGCCACCACCGCACGTTTTTCCACTTGTGAAGCCCCACCTGGAATAGAGATCATAATTTCAGGCCAAAAAGCCCTGCCTCCAAGGGCTTTTTTAATAAAATATGTGATCATGGCCGAAGTCGTAGTATAGTCTGCTATGACACCATCTTTCATGGGTCGGGCAGCGATGATCGTGCCTGGAGTACGACCTAACATTTCACGCGCCTCCTCACCTACGGCAAGAATCTCTTTATCTTCCTTCGAGTACGCCACAACAGTGGGCTCATTGAGTACAATACCCTGGTCGACTACATAAACTAGCGTGTTGGCAGTGCCTAAATCAATACCAACTTTCTTGCGAAAAAACATATTAGTATAGTATACTATGTAGCAAGAAGGATTTTAAGCTATTTTAAGAAGGATTTGATATATTAAGTAGTTAGTCTGATATAGTCATTTCTACCCTATGAGTCCCGCTATAAAGCGTAAAAAACGTCAACCAACCCCTCACTTAAATTACTTTCCGTGGATAGCACGTGTAGTGCTGTTGGTTTTGTTCATATTTTTTTTGGTAGTTATTATTAGCTATGCTCGCGGATATCGATTTAGTTTTAAAGATAAATTAATCGTACCAACCGGAATTCTTGCGGTGAGTTCAAGTCCCGCCGCCGCCAAAGTCTACGTCAATGGTGAACTAAAAGGAGTGACCGACCTCAACCTCACTCTGCCTGCCGACAAATATACAGTCGAGGTAAAAAAAGAGGGCTATACCGATTGGAAACAAGATGTGACATTAAAAGGAGAAATTGTACTCAGTCTTGATGCGGCACTGTTCCCCAAGAATCCTTCCCTCTCTCCACTGACTAATCTTGGCATCATCAAAGCAGTGCCGGCCGACCAAACTGACGCCGTGATGCTTTTCACCCAAACAGGCGACGCCGAAAAAGACGGCATCTATATGTTTGACGCCGACAAAAAACCGCTCTCACTTTTTCCGCCTTTGCGATTACTCATGCTGAAACAAAATTTACCGGCTGATATTGATTTTGCCAACAGCACAACGTACTTTGATCCAGATTTTAAACAAGCGATTGTCGAATTTACTACACCAACTGCAAGCTATGCCTATCTCATGACGCTATCCGATGAAAACGCCCAGCCTTTTGATGTAACAACTTCAAAAAACGCCATACTTGATGCCTGGAATACCGATAAAAATAAAGAAATTTTGAAAATCCTTGAGACATTCCCCAAAGATATTCGGCCTATTGCCAGCGACTCATTTCATATCATTTCTTTTTCTCCTGATAAAACAAAAATGTTGTATCAGGCCAATGAACAGTTAACACTTCCTCGAGTTGTCATTCCGCCACTGATTGGTTCCAATCAAACCCAAGAGGAACGTATCCTTAAAAAGGATGCATTGTATATATATGATAAAAAAGAAGATAAAAATTTCGCTATACCGCTGCAATTTGAGCAATTACAAGACCTAGCCGAAAGTGGCCGAAATTTGCCCACTCTAACGCCCACGCCGACGCCATTCAATCGGTTTGGCATATCACCTACTCCAGGACTCTCATCGATCCAATTAAAAGACGTTACGCCAATTTTATGGTATCCCGATTCACGACACTTAGGAGTATTACAGGAACGTGAGATTGTTGTACTTGACTATGATGGTACAAACAGACGACCAGTCTATGCCGGACCGTTTGAAAAGAATTTTTTCTTGATCACCAAGGATAGTCGCTTGTTTGTTTTGACGAATTTGAATCCGCAATACAATCAATTTCCAGATATTTACGAAGTCGGAAGCAAGTAACTTACAATTCCCCTCTTCCCTCCTCTTGAAGAATAGCTCTCGCCTCTTGCGCCATGGCTTTTTGAATCTGTTTTTGAATCTTTTTCTTTAATGCTTCATCATTGGTATTGAGTGCCTGTTCGTACTCTTCGCGCATTAGAGCGCCGACATCATACACTCTGTTGTAGTGGTTGAAATTGCCAGATTCGGGCATAATACGCACATATCTTTGTCTAGATTTTAGGAGTGGTTCACTCGTCTCTCTATCCAACTCCTCCTTTAAAAAATGATGGAAGTCCACTTTTTCGACGCCAAGAGTGGTCATAATTTTTGCAGTCCAACTATGAAGTCCGATTGTATCGTAGTTAACTAACCCACCTTTTGGAGACATAAGAGCTTGTTCTCGTTGACGTACAATATCTCTATACGATGGCCGTGTAGAAGTTTCGATACTACCAATTATATCATTCGGCAACTCGAGTTGCGAAGACAAGTTGGCGCTTTAAGGTAGTGCCGGGCGGCCAACACGTTTGAAGCGTTAAGAACTCTGTATTTGACTTGCGAGTAATATATTCGACCTCTGACGGATCAACGATACGCTTATCTATGACTTTATAGACATATCGCTGACCTTTATAAAACAAATTCACTTCATCGCCTTTTTCCAGCTTATATAAAAGATAAAAAACTGCGTTGTAGGTACCAACATTCCAAATATAATCTGTTGAATGGGCAAATAGGAAAATATGTCCTCCTTCACCTGGAAACGCTGTGCCGGCAGCATGCGCTACACCATGTTTTAGTGCTTCCAAATATTCTGACTCATTGGCGGCATTGACATTGGGAATAATATTGGCATTGGCGCCGACTTTGGGGATCACGATGCTGAAATTAGTATCTTTAGGAGTTAAAATCTCGACATCATTGATATTGAGAAGTTTAGCCAGCGAACCTTTTTTTACTTCAGCCGGCGCTTGTTGAGCTTCTTTTGTACCTGCGACGAAGTAATGCTTACCGGCTACTTGATTGACAAAATAGCGTACTTCTTCTCTCACAGGCTGATAAAACGTTTTGGCAATAAAAAAAAGAGAGGCCAGTATCAAAAAATTGCCGACCGTACGAAGTACCAGAATACGATTGTAATCGGAGTTAAATTTTTTCATATTACTTGAGCGTTCCCGAGAGGAATCGAACCTCTATCGGACCCTTAGGACGGGCCAGTTCTATCCGTTGAACTACGGGAACAG
>CAYLXX010000047.1:0-5402 GCA_964387955.1 uncultured Gammaproteobacteria bacterium | reverse complement strand
CCAAAACTCCAAAACTAAGACCGACTGGTACACCATTCCCTACACGACCGCTTTCAGGATCTTACTGCAATATCGCTAATCTATAAAAATGGCAAAATTACGTACTCAACTCCTTCGACTGTGCGGGTTTTGGGATACACACCTCAGGAGCTGGCAGGTAAAAACTCGTTTGCCCTCATTTATCCCGATGACCTAGCCTCAACTCAAGAAAAATTCACCAATCTGGTGCAACACCCCGGAGCCACAATCACAGCCGAATATCGTGTGCTCCATAAAGATGGCACGATCCGCTGGATGGAAGGCATAGGCACCAATCTTCTCCAAGATTCGCATGTCGCCTCGATTGTCGCCAACTACCGAGATATCACTGCCCGCAAAATGGCCGACCTCATGAAAAAAGATTTTATTTCTCTGGTGTCTCACCAGCTCAGAACTCCTGTTGCCCAACTTAAAGGATTTATCGAAAACATGCTTAAGGGTATAACCGGTGATCTGAATCCCAAGCAAAGAGAGTATTTAGCCCAAATGCTTGATATAAACAACCGCAACTACAAAATGATTAGCGATCTTCTCAATATTTCCCGAATCGAGCGAGGGGTGATCACAATCGAGAAACATCCGTGGAAATTGAAAGATATTATTGATCAGATAAATACCGATTACGGGCAAATTGTTGCCAAAAGAGGCTTAAGTTTCAATATTGCGCCGGTCGATGAAAATCTTGAAATTTTTGCCGATCGGGAAAAGTTGCACGAGGCAATTGGCAATATCGTGATGAATGCAGTGAAATTTACCAGTGAAGGGTCGATTGCTATTCAAACCGGACTAAAAGAGAATTATGTCCTGATTGAAATCACAGATTCAGGCCCTGGTATGTCTGAGGAAATGTTAAAAAAATTATTTACCACCGATCAAGTACTGGATGGCAGTGCTTCGGTTGAGAAAGGTGCCGGGCTCGGGTTGTATATCGCCAAACAGTTTCTCCTTCTTCAGGGCGGAGATATTTCTGTACAATCGACCGAAGGCAAAGGCAGTTCTTTCACTCTTGTAGTTCCCAAAAACGTGTATAATTTAGATAAAGAATATGTCAGAACCCACTAAAGCTACCATACTTCTAGTTGAGGATGAGGCTGGTTTCAGACAAATTTACAAAGACGTCTTGGTGAGTGAAGGCTATGAAGTGCTTGAGGCAGAAGATGGCGATATTGGCTGGCAGCTGGCTAAGGAAAAAAAACCCGATCTGATACTACTCGACCTTATTCTCCCAAAACTTTCAGGTTACGACGTGTTAAAAAATATTCGCGCCTACGAAGAAACCAAAACCATTCCCGTACTTGTATTTTCAGTCCTTGAAAATTCTGAAGATATTAAAAAAAGTATGCTGCTGGGAGCGAACGATTTTATCGTAAAAGGATTCTACGAACCAAGCCACGTCACCGAAAAAATTAAGACTGTTCTTGATCGGGTTCAGGATAAAGCATGAAAAAACTACTGCTTATAGACGATGATGTAGTGCTGCAAAAAATTTACAAAGACCGATTGACAAGCGAAGGGTACGAACTTGCACAGTCTGCCAATGGTCAAGCTGGAATTGCCCAGGCCAAAACTTTGCAGCCCGCGCTTATTTTACTTGATGTCATGTTGCCTGGTGGCTTGAATGGTTTTGATGTACTCGAGCAGTTAAAAAGACAACCAGAAACTAAAGATATACCGGTGATTATGTTGACCAATTTAGACGCCGAAGAAAAAAGTGCGCGCACAGTCGGCGCGGCAGACTATATCAATAAAGCAGCGACATCTCTGGATATTGTGGTAGAACGAATTAAGACGCTTACCTAATTTCTTCAAGCAAATCTCTTCCTGTCATATCAGAAGGTTTGGGTATATCAAGATAAGCCAGAATTGTAGGCGCTACATCTGCGAGTATTCCCGATTGCAGTCGAGTCATCCTTCCCTGATATTGATTATGGACGGCGATGAAAGGTACTGGGTTGTTGGTGTGCTCTGTAGAAATCTGGCCTGTTTGGGGATTGATTTTTTGTTCAACATTGCCGTGGTCGGCAGTGATAAAGACAGCGTAATCATGATTACCTGACTGATTGACTATTTTGGCGACACACTCATCGATTGTTTGGACAGCTTTTATAGAGGCTTCTATGTTGCCAGTATGCCCGACCATATCTGGATTGGCAAAATTTATAAGTATAAAGACATATTTTTCTTCTTCCATTTTTTGCAGTAATGTAGCTGTTTGTTCGCGGGCAGACATTTCGGGTTTTAAGTCATATGTTGGCACTTTGGGTGAGGGAGTGATGAGTCGCTCTTCATTTTCAAATGGCTGCTCTTGCTGACCGTTGAAATAAAATGTAACAAATCGTTCTTTCTCGGATTCGCTCATGCGCAGCTGCGAAAACCCTTGCGAAGCAATAATGCGGCCTAAAGGCAATTTGACCACTACCGGAGGAAACGCCACTTGAACAGAGAGATTTTTTTCATATTCAGTCATGGTAATAAAAAATAAATTGGGTATCTTGGGCCCTCTTTGAAATGGCGGACTAACACTCGCCTGCTCGGTTGGCAAATGAGTTTTGAAATATTTAATTGCATACGGATCAAATGATTCGGCTTTATTGGCTTCGGTTTCGAAATTATCAAGAACAAAAGCTTTGGTCAATTGTCGTGGTCTGTCGATACGGAAATTAAAAAACAAGACTGCATCACCCGCTTGGATGAGTGCGGGTTGACCATTATTCACAGGAAGTAGGGCTGGTTCGATAAATTCGTCGGTTTTACTTTTTTGGTACGAATTCTCGATGGCTTCTTCGGCTGTTTGGACAAGTACGCCTTTGCCTTCGGTTAAAGCGCGGTAAGCAACTTCTGTTCGCTCCCAACGTTTGTCGCGGTCCATGGCATAATAACGGCCCATAATACTTGCTATTTGACCGACACCATTTTGCTTGATATGTTCAGCGACTCGCTTGATCGTCTCGGTGGCAGACTTGGGCGGCGAGTCGCGGCCGTCTGTTATAGCGTGTACAAAGACATTTTGTAAATGTTGTTCTTTGGCAAAATACAAAATTGCAAACAAATGGTCGACACTCGAGTGAACTGCTCCCTCGCCAATAAGACCAATGAGGTGCAACTTACCGTGGGTTTTGTGTAAATGTTCAAGAGCAGCAAGTAATGTAGGGTTTTTATAAAATGATCCATCGGCAATACTCATGTTGATTCTTGGCAAGTCTTGATAGACGACACGACCGGCACCTAAATTTAAATGACCGACTTCGGTGTTGCCAACTTCGCCCGCCGGCAAACCGACTGCTTCGCCTGACGCTTTTAGTGTCGTGTTGGGATAGGTATATAAATACGAATTAATATTAGTGGGGTTAGCAAGATAGACTGCGTTGCCAGGACCCGGCGGCGCAAGACCAAATCCATCAAGGACCACCAAAACTGCTTTTTTCATATATTAGTTTGAAGTAATTGTTCGTTTAAGTAACAGTACGCAAGTCCGCAGGCAATTGCGTCCGACTCATCGTCTTCGATATTAGCAAATGTTTTTTTTAATTGGAGCTCTAACATTTTCTGAACAGATTTCTTATCGGCTGTTCCATACCCTGTAATAATTTGTTTAATCTGTAATGGAGTAAGAAACTTGACTGTTATATTTTTTTGAGCAGCTAGTAAAAGCATCACTCCCTGTGCTTGACTGACTTTTATGACTGTTTTGGCGTTTTTAAAGAAGAAAATTTGTTCAATTACGATGAGTTCAGGCTGATATTTTTTTACTAGCTCCTCAAGCGAGTTGTATACTTTTTCCAGCCTCTTTTCATGGAGATCTAATTTATCTGTTCTGATAGTTCCTGAGACGAGATAATTGGTAGAAATTGTTCCGTTGATTTTTTTTTCAAATAATGCAAATCCCACCTTATCAAAACCCGGGTCGATGGCAAGGATGATCATACTTTAATCATACAGAAATGCGTATGGTATAGCAAACTGCTGCGATATAATAGCTTGTATGGTCAAGTTTCCAGAATTTCTGGTTGCGGTAGATACAAAACGTAATCGAATTTTTGTCATTGAGAAACCTCATTTAATAGCAGTTAAAATAGAGGGTGAATGGAACTATGGTATGCAAATTTCGGATAAAGAAATCGAAGAATACTACGAGTTAGTGACTGATATTCAACTGGCTAAAAAAATTCTAAAACAAGCTAAGGAAGAACTTAAAGTAGAGTAAAGAGACAGGGACCCAGATAGTAAGGAGCGGAAACGTCGACCAAATGCCATTGTGAAGTGCTATGATCGTGAGCAGGCCGCTACTTATTAGAAGAAATAAAGAGGCGACAATTTTATGTTTAAGATTCGGCAGTAAACTTATGAACATTGCGGCAAACAATAAATCGCCGGTGCCAATTAAACTCCCCTGATACGATATACCCAACGGAAAAAAAGCCTCTCGTGATCGAGAATTGATAAGTTCTGCAGATGTCGTAAGCCAAACAAACGTTATATCATATAAAAACCAGATACTGCTGAAAATCACAAATCGCTTCAGAGTCAAAAGTCCAATTTCTCTTAAAAAAATGCCGAGCCAGGCGAGTGAAGCAATGATAAATATATTGTGGATTATAGCTAGGGGGCTCATAAAGCGAAGTAGGATGAGTGACACAATGGCCGTAAATATAGAAACTTTTGCAACTGTAGATTGCTGTATTGTCATCCAAAACGCAAACATGATAAGAAGATAACTAAAAGCCAGAAAATAAAAATATTTTAAAAAAATAGGAGAAGAGAACAATATAAAAATAAATGTGACGAAAAATAAGGGGACAATGAAAATAAGATATTTGGGGAGTGATTTTTGACTTTTTGAAGAAATGAGGTGTCTAATCGAGACTTTTTGATAACTCATGAAGATAGAGAAAGCAAGAAAAACAGCAAGATATGCATGCACGATAAAAGAATTCATGTAAGATATTTTACTCTTTTTTGACAACCATAGATTCAAGTAGCATGCGGGTTGCCTGTGACATGCCATGCTTACGTGCTTTATCTTTAACTAATGGTAGTTTCAATGGTATATAGACTTATAGTAGGAGGGTGGAGGTGGAAGGCTGATCACCTTTCGTACCAGGGTAAAATTTCTGGATCAAGTTGCTTTAAAATTTTATCGTCTTCATCTAAAGAAATTTGTCTGGTTGCGTTGTAGTAAATAATTAAACTATCAAAAGAGAATAGGAGAACGTTCGTTAGTACGCCTCGGCTAAAATCATTGCTGATCTTACACCTAGCGCCTATGTAACCAGTAGTCTTCTGGCGAACTTCAAAGATTTCTAATCTTGGGGTCTGCTTCACACTTGAGATGCATTCAGTGCTTATCAGGTGGGAACATAGCT
>CAYLXX010000046.1:0-5684 GCA_964387955.1 uncultured Gammaproteobacteria bacterium | reverse complement strand
TTTGTCTGAGAGAAAATACCCCAACCACTATTGATAAAAGAAGAAGTACTAATAAGCCACCAACTTCAAAATTGCTTACAGAATGTCTGCGCATGAAATCATGCTAGCTATTTTAAAGTAGAATGTCAAGGCTGGAACTGACTACCAATACTGTTTTTTTTAAATGTTTGTTTATCAACTACAACCGTATAGTTACAATCAGGTTTGGTACTTTCATCAGCGCAGTTATTAAGATCAAGTAAATAAACTTCAGGCTGAGAAGGTTTGGGTCCAGCATTTGTTGAAAAACCACATTGGACAGATGTAGTGATAGCTGGAAACATTGGTTCTATAGCATTTTGTATGATTGGCTCAACATCTCGAAAGGGGCCAGAAAGAGGACTTGTTTGGCCACTGAACTCTACACGGCAGTTATTTTCTTTCAGCTGACTATACAGAACATCTTCCTTGTCAACAACAATAGCAGGTACTCGATCTTCTTGACGAGTAACTAAACCAACTCCAGTGAGGGTTGCCAG
This sequence comes from uncultured Gammaproteobacteria bacterium, assembly GCA_964387955.1. Classification (GTDB taxonomy): domain Bacteria; phylum Patescibacteriota; class Microgenomatia; order UBA1406; family GWC2-37-13; genus CAYLXX01. The sequence continues at coordinate 5,166 of CAYLXX010000046.1, read as the reverse complement.
ACTAACTAAGCCTCCAATGGCTATGACTCTCTTTTTAGCCTCAAGTTGCCCACTAAATCTCAATCGTTCCATATACTATAGGATATCATGTTCCAAGAGAAATTGCAAGCGGTATACTCTAATGAACAGCATTCAAACTTATCTCATTACATAGATTTGTAATAAAAGAGGCGCACCATCTGGGACGATTTTCGAACCTATCTTTCTGTATCGTTAGATATGAGAGAGAAAGAGGCCCTTAAAATTGCAATATTGAGATGCGTTGATTTAAAAGATTTGAACTATAAAATTACTTCAATTTAAACCGGATAAGAAAATTTCTGCCTGCATTTATGATGGTTATACTATATGTGTTATTGTTAATTTGTTTCGTATATTGAACATATGGAACAGCTTCAAGATTTTTATGCCAACTTATATTCCAACCATTCTCAATAAAATATTTATCATAATACTTGTATACATTCTCTGAGGTGTCATCTGTAGAAAAATCTTTTTCATTTTTTGGTGAGAAATAACACATTTCACAATATGCTTCGCTTTCACTATATATGCGTACATTGTAACTGTTTGGATAATTTGGGATTGTGTCCATAATAGAAATCACTTCTTTCATATAACTCAGTCCATCAAATAAAGGTAAGAATATAATCTTAGTTACTACTAATAGGATAGCCATCAGAATAGCTATAATTAAAGTTGTATTAAAGAAATTTCTAGATTTTATGTTTTTTTTACTCATTAGGAATAGATTAGAACACTAAGAAGATGATGTCAACGATGAATACTTCTGATAAAAATTTATGTGCCGGGGAGAGGACTTGAACCTCCACGTCTTTCGACACAGCCTCCTCAAGACTGCGTGTCTACCAGTTCCACCACCCCGGCTATATCAGTAATTATACCACTTGCCCTTGCACACCAGGCACAAAATCTGTTAATATAAAAGTACTGCTTAGCACCATATGAAACTAGCTTTTATCGATGTAGAAACAACCGGTTCAAGCCCTGTTTATGACCGCATTATCGAGGTCGGAATCATACGTGTGGAGGATAATAAGGTTGTTGAGACGTACCAAAGTCTCATTAATCCAGAAATGTACCTTAACCCATTTATCACCCAAATTACGGGTATAACCTCTGAGGAATTGGAAGATGCGCCATCTTTTTCCCAAGTAAAAGATGATATTTATACGTTATTGGACGGATGTACATTTGTCGCCCATAATGCGCGCTTCGATTATGGCTTCGTCAAAAATGAACTGCGTCGCTATAACATGCCGTTTCAGGCGAAAACTATGTGCACCGTGAAATTATCGCGACAGTTATTTCCTCAATATAAAAAACACAGTCTAGACAGTCTTATCGAACGATTCCATTTTAAATGTGAAAAAAGACACCGAGCTCTTGATGATGCCAAAGTGATGTGGGAATTTTTTCAACTCGTTCAAAATAAATTTCCTGGAGAAAAAATTCAGGCGGCTATCGATCGGGTGATGAAAAAAACCTATCTTCCTTCAGCGCTGCCTCAAAACACGCTAGAAGAAATTCCCGAAACTCCCGGAGTCTATATTTTTTATAGTGAAGAAGGGTCACCTCTTTATGTAGGAAAAAGTATCAATATGCGCGAACGGGTACAGTCGCATTTTTCAACAGATTTAACATCCGGTAGAAAACTAAATATGTGCCAACAGATAAAATCTATTAAGACCATTCCGACGATAGGCGAATTAGGTGCACTCCTTCTTGAATCTTCGCTCATCAAGAAATTGTATCCCTTATATAACCGGCAACTGCGAGTGAGCTCCAAGCTTGTAGCAGTTCAAAAAAACGAAGACTCCAATGGGTATATGCGAGTTAATTTAAGTACAGTCGCTAAAATAGCGCCCTCTGACTTAACATCACTTTTGACAATCAGTAAATCTAAAAGGCAAGCAAAAGAGTTTTTAACCTACCTGGCCAAGGAACACAGTTTATGTGCAAAACTTCTGGGGTTGGAAAAAACTGTCGGCGCTTGTTTTTATCATAAATTAGGTATTTGTAGTGGAGCCTGCATCGGTCGTGAGTCAGTTGCTAAATACAATCTTCGTTGTTTGGAAGCTTTCGGAGAAACAGTTATCAGGCCGTGGCCATTTAAGGGCCCGATTATGATACAAGAACGAGATGAGGTCGCGCAAGTCAGCGAGGGTTTCGTGGTTGATAATTGGTGTTATCTAGGCAAGGTTCGCTGGGAAGACGATGCTCTAGAAAAGGAGCTGTCAAACGAACACACATTTGATTTCGATACCTATAAAATACTCAATCGGTTTATCAAACATCCATCCTATTCCAAGCGCATTAAACAAATCAATCCAGAAGATTTCTTCGATAAATCTAACTAAAATTACCCACATTTTCTTGAATTCATAGATATCCTATAGTATAATATGGATATGGCACATGAACGCAACTATTACGAGCAGATGGCACCACATTATGACTTTCATCTGAGTTTTAATAAAACTCTGGAAGAGGTGATGCCTCATTTACCAGCAAGGACAATTTTGGACTTTGGAGCCGGTAGAATTCCGAGTCACTCAACACCTTTCTCTAAGACTGGTCGCAATGTGGTTGCATTTGATCCGAGTGTTGATATTGCTCTTTATCGACAGTTACAGCCCAGATGGCCCCAATCTGCACCTCAGTGGACTAATGTGCTTCCCACGGGCGAATTTCCTCTCATAGGCTGCCATTTTTCCATGCATCATTTAAGTACGTCTCCTGAAGAAACTATTGCGGATTTTCGCAGATTTTCGCCAAGAATAGTAACTGTCGCTGACTATGATTTCACCTCGGCTACTAGAGAAGAATTTGCACAGGCTTTTAGAACAGAAACCGAAATGCAGGAAATAGATGAATTATTTGACGGCGATATTGACGCCTGCTATGAATTTCATAGAAGGCTAGGGAAACAAGACTATCTTAACGCTTTACAACAGAATGGATACGATGTCATCAGAGAAGTAAATGGTTTAGATACTGCCAAGTATAAATTCTACGTCTTCGCCGAAAAACTTGCTAGACTAGAGGTATGACTGGACGGACACATGACGCTATTGCTCTAACCTGTATCATATATATTGCGGCAGTCACAAGTCCTGCACCAATATCTTTAGCTACAGTATTGGTGGCCATTGGCGCTAATCTAACAGGAGGAATAGCACCCGATATTGATCAGCCCACAGCACATCTCTGGCAGTCATTCCCCGAAGGATCGATTATAGGTCGCATCATATCACCTTTACTTGGAGGGCATCGCCTCATTTCACATTCTTTTATAGGCATAATTTTATTTGGTATTGGCTTGAATATTCTTTTAACTTGGGCAAAAACGTTTCTCCTTGTTAACATGCAAATTGTTTGGTGGAGCTTTATGATAGGCTATATTTCACATCTTGTTGCAGATACTTTTACTCATGAGGGAGTACCTTGGCTGTTTCCGATATCTATCCGTTTCGGCCTACCGCCTATAAAATCTTTGCGCATAAAAACAGGTGGATTGATCGAGAAGCTCATTATTTTTCCAGGATTTGTCTGTTTGCAAGTCTACTTAATATATACTCATTATGGTAAATTTCTCGATTATATTCACAAATATATAAAATATTAAAAACTCTTTTTAAGAAGCTCCAGCGAATCATAGTCGTGAATTGAAATTGGCATCACTGAGGGATTTAATTTTTTTAATGTTTTAGTTTTTTTTGTTATTTCTTCTTTACTCGCAAGATCTGTTTTTGTAAGTAAAATGATTGATTTTTTGGCAATGAGTTGCGGGTTATATTTTGCTAGTTCATGGATCACAGTTTCGTAATCTTTTTTTATGTCCTGTGATTCAACTGAGATACAATGAAAAATCAGATTTACCTTCTCGATATGTTTGAGAAATTTTATTCCCAGACCTTTACCTTGTGACGCACCTTCGATGAGTCCAGGAATATCGGCGATGATGTGACCGTCATAAACACCTAGATTAGGTTCAAGTGTCGTAAACGGGTAATTGGCGGTTTTGACATTAGCAGCGGTCAACTCATTGAGTAAGCTACTTTTGCCGGCGTTGGGAAGTCCAATAAGGCCATATTCGGCAATGAGTTTGAGAATAAGTTTCAACCGGCGCCTCCGGCCTTCTTTACCAGGAGTTGCTCTACGAGGAGTCTGAAACGTTGAAGTTTTAAACTCATCATTACCCAGCCCACCCTCACCACCTGAGGCAATCAATACTTCGTCATTTTCTTTAAGTAGCTCGATTTCATCACCTGTATCAAGATCGGTCATGATTGTACCTACGGGCACTTGAAGATAGAGATGGGCACCATTTTGCCCGTGTTGACGATTAATGCCTCCTGGCTGACCATCGGGCGCATGAAACGTGAGTTGTTCGACATATTTTTTTAAGCTCGGAACATTGGTATTCACCCGAGCATACACATCGCCGCCGTGACCACCATTACCGCCGCTAGGACCAGCTTTGCGGGCAAAAAAAGACACTTTGCCTGCTCCGCCGTGACCACCTTCAACTACTATTTCTGCTTCGTCTATTAACATATCGCCATTATACCGGATGTAAACCTCATCTGCTCTTGTATAATAGACCCTTATGGTTGAGCTTCATGTATCAAGACGAGAGGTTACAAGCGCGAGAGTAAGTCCATCAACAACTCGCTTTCGAGAATTTACTGCAGGAATTACAAATAAACTGTTCCCTACTGAGGTCATTGACCCTTACCAAACTCTTGAGGTTTTACCAACTTATATGGAAGAAGGCAGTGGGGATAGAAAACGAAACGGCGTCTTATTTGCTCTGGGTCACCCATCACGCAGCGACCCACTCCGCGCAATGGGATTCAATTTTACCGATGCATATCTTAAAGATATTTTCACAAATTCTGGCCTAGCTCAACATCAATATAATTGGTTGATTGGTCGCTTTGGAGAAGCACTTATGGTAAATGTCGTGCCTCTCGTGACTCCACATGCCGCGGTAAAAAATAAAAAATACGTGCTAGGTCAAGGATTAGATGAATACCTTGATGCAACTTGCGAAACTCTGGCAATGGGAGCAGTCGGCGTGATCAGTCCACAAGCCGAGCGCAGACCAACGATAGGCGGACCTACGGGATCTTTTATCAA
>CAYLXX010000045.1:0-5715 GCA_964387955.1 uncultured Gammaproteobacteria bacterium | reverse complement strand
AAAAGAAGCAAGCAAAGGATATGTAGGAGTTGTTTCACATGGAAATATACTCACCCTCTTTTCCTCACAGTACCGAAATGTTGATTGCTTTAAACTACACACACAGATAAAACAACCTGATATTGCAATATTTGACTGGGAAGAAAAAAAGTTTATATCATTTTTTGGAGAAATATAACGTATGGCTCATGTTGATAGAGTGCAAAATTCGCTTTTGCCAGCCAATCTTGAAGCTTCATGGTTATCTACTCCTGTATCACAGTACTCAGTACAAGGTGATCCACGCAGGGCTCCCAATGGTACACCTAGTTATAAAGATAACAGAGAAAAGCTAGGAGAACTTGAAGCAGTACGTCAATCTATTTTGACTCCTTTTGATATCCATGCAGAATGTTCTGGACCAGGGAGATTGGCACTTATACGAAAGTTGATTCCTCATGGTATGAATGAGATGACAGTTATGGCGCAAGAAGGATATGATGATGAAGCCATAGATAACCTCTTTGGTTTTCCGCCAGAGATTAGAAGTTCATTTTATAGTGCGGGTGCAGCTTTTGCTCATTTTTCGGAAGCAAATGGTCTATATCCAGTTATTTCATATACCTATGATCCATTAACTCGTGATCGTAAAGCTGCTCAAAGTGTGAAAAATTTTCATTTACAACTGACTGCCCGGACACCAGAAGAATTAGCTAGCATGCAACGCGATATGAGTCCCTTAGTAGAGCATAAAAGTAGTGTAGAAAGAAGACAGCTAGTAGATGAAGCTGCTGTAGTAGGGTCGTTAGTTTTTAATGATTATTTTATCGCACACCCTCTTGATTCTTTACAACCGATTGCACCCTTTTCTCAAGATGCCTGCTCAAATATAAGATTCGAAGTTGGAAAGGAGTGGGAAGATATTAAGAAAGCTAGTTTTGATAATGATTTAAAACTAATGCATGTTGCTATGAATGAGATCTATAAAACATTTTCTCAATCTACAATGATTGGTGAAAATGGACAGTGGCGAAGACAAAAAGTTGTAAAACAACAAGCCTATCAATATTTAGATACTCTTACTTGGATGCAGGATAGTACGAGAGATGCAATGAAATATTACATTGCAGGTTTACAAGAGGAATATCTTGATAAAGTTTCTCTCCTTAAAGCCAGAGGATTGACATCTCATATATACCCACTTAGTGGCTTCACTTATGGAGCGACTCTTACGAGAGGTAATGAAGGTCTAATTTTGCTTTCGATTCGGCCTATGGTATTTGCTGAAGCAGGAAGTACAGGATTACAGTATCTAGACCCAGTTGGTGGACATGTTAGAATGATGAGAAATGCTGGTGAATACAATGACGATGAACTAAGGGAAAAGATGGAATTTGAAACAAACTGTGTAGCATATATAGTAAATCATCAAACCGTTTAGAAGTAAGATCTAAGAACCGAAACCCAAAATTTATAGTTATTACAAGCTACGCATACTATAATGAAGTCATCTTAAGTAGCTCTCCTGTCTTAATAGAATTGTGCTGCCCTGCTTGGATTCGAACCAAGATAAGCAGATCCAAAGTCTGCTGTCCTACCATTAGACGACCGGGCATGATTGGCTGGTAGCCAAGCTATATTTTACCAGAAAGGACCCAATCAAAAAAGCGACCCACTCGGAGGCCGCTTTGTATATAAGTTTTTTAAAGTTAGTGGTTTGTTGCTGTTGGCGTAATCGTTACTGTAGGAGTCGGTGTCGTTGAGACTCCTGATGTGGGTGTCGCAGTGGGAGCCGAGGTTGGTGAAACTCCCGCAGTCGGTGTCACAGAACCTTTGGCAGGTAGTGAAAAATCTTTTACTTCTTTAACATCCATAACTTTATTGTTGGCTTTATCCCAGGTGCCTTTCACACGCACTCTATGTCCAACTTGAATGTCGGCAAACGTGATGCTTTCTTCTTTACGATTCATCCACTTTGTTGAGCTAATGAAAAAAATCGTTTGTGTACCGCGGGCTTTAGACTGAATAGTGAATGAGTCGCTTGATTTAGCGGTCACATCACCAATAAAAGCCCCAAATCGTTTCATGATTGAAAGATCTCGGATTAACTTGGCTTGAATAGTAGTAGTATTAGTCGAGTTTGTTGAAGGAACGATTGTCCCCCAAACATTGACTTTATCATTCACGCTCAACTCTGAAACACTACATTTTCCCCAGAAGTGACGAACACACTTTGTCTTCGCATCGATCAAAACTGTGTAATTTGTACCGTCTTTGGAAACGGTCAAAGTACTACCATTAACCGCTGTAATCACACCATTGACAATGTGATTCATTTTATTTTTGATTTTGTTTTTTAAGTCTTGAACATCCTGTTTCGCGTCTTTGCGATCATCACGCACGTTTTGTTTATCCTGATTTATTTGGTGAGTTCCTGGCCTTTGGGTAACTGATGGTTTTTCGGCTGAAACATAAGAAGGCAAAAGTAATGTGGCGGCAATGAGAAGAAAAAGTCGTGTAATTTTCATAAAAAAAGTCCAATTTTTAACTTATATCTATACATATGCAAAAACTCACTAAAAAGTTTCACTTAGCCTCGTCATTAGGGCTGTTGGACACCTTCCTGGAGGATAACTGTAATCTCTTTTTCCGAGTATTTACCGTTGGCGTCATTAGCGATCACTGAAATCACATTATCTCCGACATCAAGAAGAAATGAGGTGGAAAAATTACCCTGTCCGTCTGCTCTCAGACTAACATCATTAACCTCGACCTCGGCGTTGGCGACGGTGTGACCTGAAACGATAATATTGGGTGTTGTTACACTGCTGCGGTCAGCTGGTGAGTTAATAGTTAATGGAATTTCTGAAGCCCCTTGACTCTCGGCGATACCCGAAGACAACTGATTATCAATGTCAGGAGAAACAGGAGTACCTGTGACTACTTCTTTAACATTTTGTGAACCAGTCGGCGCGTGACTCGTCATTCGACTTTTTAACGTGAAAAAAACCACCGCCGATACGATAAGAATAGTAAAAATAATGAGTTCTTTTTTCATTTTTTCCAGTAAGTCAGAAGAGACTTGAGTTTGTGGCGTATTGTCGCAAATTTCTTGATAAAAATCAAGAGCAAGGCAAGTAAGCAGATTAAAATGATGATCAAAAATACTGCCGGCCACTTTGGGATTTCATAATAAAAAAGAGTTAAAACATCCATCCAATAATCGCGGACGATACTGATATCTTCGTGAAAAATCTGAAGCACATCAAGTGTTTCTTCTTCATAAAGAGCTGAAACAATTACTTGAATAAGAAAAATCGCAGACACTAAAAAAATAGTCACGATACAAATCCCAATAATAATATATTGGAAGACTTTCTTTGTCTCATAGCGGTAAACCTTTTTAATAATTCTTTCTTCAAGATTTTTCATAGAGTTTCTTTAATTTTAACCTTGTACGCCGAATAATCGTGCGAATCGTATTGAGTGGTTTGTCAGTTTTTTCGGCGATTTCTTCATAGGTATATCCTTCATATAATAATTCTAGTATGTTTTTTTGTTCGGAAGGTAAGTCGCGCAGCATATCTTGCATACTTTCATCAGTAAAGTCTCCAACATCTTCTGTCGTGGCAGCGATTCTTTCATCAAGAGACACTGTCTGTTTTTCCGCGCGAAAGTACATCTTTACCTGATTTTTAGCGATGCCGTATAAATAAGGCAGAATAGGAAGCGCCTCATCAAAGTAATCGATGTGTGCATAAAAGTCAAGAAACGTCGTTTGTACAATATCTTCAACATCATCTTTTTCGCTGATTCGCCGCGCAATATAGGCGTAAATCGGTTTCGTGTAAGTATGAACGATTGTAGAGAAGTATTCCAGATGTCCTTGTTTGATTTTTTGGATGAGTTCTTTATCCTCGATACTGAGCATATATGATACAATTATATAAAATGAAGGAAGGTATCGCTCTTCTCATCGGCAGACCCAATGTCGGCAAGTCAACGTTTCTCAATAATCTCATCGGGCAGAAAGTAGCCATTACATCCCCTAAACCCCAAACGACCCGTTTCCCAATCAAGGCACTCTACGAAGACAAACGGGGAAAAATCATCTTTGTCGATACTCCTGGCATATTTGGCAAAGCACATGATTTTTTATCAAAAAAAATTAACGAGCAAACGATGAAGACGATCAAAGGCTCAATCGACGTGGTTATTTATCTTGTAGATCATACAAGAAAACGTGACTTTGAAGAAGCTCATGTTTTGGGTATTGTACGAAAAATAAATAACCCAAAAATACTTGTCTTCACCAAAGCAGATGTCACGACAGAGACCTCATACATGGCCCAGTATAAATTTCTGGAGGATGAGTTTGAAAATATTTTTCATATTTCGGCGCTTGAAAGAAAACATATGAAACCGCTCCTTGATAAAATTTTTGAGCTTCTGCCTGAAGTCAAAAAATCCAATATTAAAGAAAAATTTGACTATCCGCTTATGAATATTGACAGTCGGATTTTTTTAACAGAACTAATCAGAGAAAAAATCTTTCTTCAAATGGGCGAAGAAATTCCCTACACAATCACAGTCCTTGTTGACAGTGTTATTGAGCGGACAGATAAACTAACATATATCAAAGCTCGAGTATTAACAACAAATGAACGATACAAAAAAATGCTCATCGGTACCGGCGGAAGGAAAATTAAAGAGATGGGTAGTATGGCTCGCAAGGAAATTGAACTGGCTACGGGTAAAAAAATATATTTAGACTTAACCGTTGAAACTGATCCGCACTGGCAGGAAGTTTTTTACGCATGAAAGTGAGGTGATAAATAATGGTAAAAAGCATTGAAGCAATTTTAATCGGCAGCGAAAAAGCCGCGAGATTGGCCAAGTTTTACAAAGAAAAAGTCGGCTTAAAAGTGACCTTTGAAGCCGTCATGGGAGAAAAGAATGAAGTCTACGAGTTTGACATGAAAGGCTGCTCGTTATACATCATGGATCACAGTAAAATCACAGGGCAAAACAAGCAACCATCCCGCATCATGTTTAACTTAGAAGTCGACAACATCGAGAAGGAATTTAACCGAATGAAAAAAGCGAGTGTTAAGGTTATACAAGAAATCTATCATATTGAAGATTATGGCCATGTCGCGACTTTTGAAGATCCTGATGGTAACTATTTCCAGATCGTCAAAACACACGCGTAATGACCAGCTTTATTCTGATATAATATGATCCGCTGGTGGCTGTAGCTCAATTGGCAGAGCGTCGCCCTGTGGAGGCGAATGTTGGGGGTTCAAGTCCCCTCAGTCACCCATACGATTTTAGAGCTTCATAACATTCTATCGATATAACCACCGAGCGAACGATTAAACCTTTTGTTAATGTGATAGAATTTCTACATGTTTGATATTTCTCTTATTTTAAAATAATGGCATGTAAACCTGTTGCCGGTAATCAAAATCAATATACGATCGATGGACTTCCCAATGGTCAGCCATGCGTTATAGTAAGTCAAAGAGGTGGCCCATTAGATGATAGTATTCCCAACCTTAGTGATATCCTAACTTTTTTTGTTCCAATAATACTTATAGTTTTAGTACTGTCTTTTATTTTATATAAGATCCTTAAAAGAAGATCAAAAAATAAATAGTTGGGTTCGAAGTTCGTTCGCCCAGTCACCCCAACGTCCCATAGTATTGAATGCTCTCATGAATGATGTTATAATTC
>CAYLXX010000044.1:0-5732 GCA_964387955.1 uncultured Gammaproteobacteria bacterium | reverse complement strand
GATATAGCTCAGCTGGTAGAGCAATGCTTTCGTAAAGCAGAGGTCGTCGGTTCGAACCCGACTATCGGCTCTCAAAAAAATGTATGTCTCGACTTGAATCATACCGCCAACGTCAGTTTCGCAAAAAAGTAATCGTCTTTGTTGTTGGTCTTATGCTCCTTGTAATTTTCGTCTTTACTGTTGGGTTCAACTTATTGATAAAAACCAGTTTGTTCGTCGATACCATCGGTAATAAAAACAGCTCAACTGATCAGAGTAACCGTGATGCCTTCTTTGGCTCGTTAAATGTTGATACCCCACCAATTGCCACCAACAGTGCAATAATCGTCGTCTCAGGCTCGGTCGACGGGTATGATGTAGTTGAGATTTCGATAAATGATAAAAAAGTCAAAACTTTAAAAAATAAGTCATCGTTTAACGAGGTGGTTGGCGATCTTCGAAAGGGCCAAAATGAGCTCAAAGTGCTGGCAAAATCTCAATCACGAACAGAGGACGTTAAACGGCAGGTTTTTGAGGTGCTTTATAAAGATGAAAAGCCAAAGTTAGACATATCAGAACCAACAGATGGTACTACAACCGATGCAACAGAGATAAAAATCGTAGGCAAGACAGATCCTGATATCACGATACGTATTAACGACTCGCCTGTAGTTGTCGACGTTCAAGGAAATTTCACCACATTTAGTCCGCTTAAAGATGGCGAAAATAAGTTTCATATTGAAGCAACCGATGCCGCGGGTAATACTCAAGTTAAAGATCTGATCGTTCACTTCGAAAAGTAGCAGAAAGCGCCATAAGAAAGAATAGAAAAAAAAGAATAAAAGGGTGAAGGAGAATATTATCAAACAATGACACAACCGAAACAAAGCAGATAAAATAAAAGTTCAACCGGTTTTTTCTTCCAAGTTCATACAACATATAAAGAAAACTTAGAATCCCAATGACTCCGGTAGTCACTAACACGATGATGAAGCTTGACTGAAACCCTGAAGCGGCATGATTATCAGGCAAAACTTCTTTTTTTTCAAAGCGGATATGGTTGTAACCGATTCCCAAAGGATTTCGCGAAGAAACTGTCAAACCTTGTTCAACATCGGTCATTCGTGAAAAAACTGTACTGGTTCGCATCAAGTTAACTCCTTCACCAGACTTTTTTGGCAGCAAAAATAAGATCGAAACAACTACAGGCAGAAGAAGTAATAAATAAAAAGTTCTCTTTTTGACAAGATATATGAAAGTATTTAACGTAATTGCGGCGATGGCTGAGCGAGTATAGGTAAAAAAAAGTAACATAAAAAAAATAACAAAAAGTATATGTGAAATAAGTATTTTTTTAAAAAAACGCGCCTCAAAGAAAAGAAAAATAATTACTAACCCATATAAAGTTGCGGCAACAACCGGTTCAAAAAAGGTACCAAATACCCGATAGAGATGGGGATCCCAGCCTAAGTAGTAAAGATTTCTCAGATCAGGATAAAACAAATATTGCACGACAGCTGAGATTATTAAGAATATAAAAAAAATCAAAACAGGCGTTTTTAAAAAGTCAATATATCCTTTATGTTTTGCAAATACATACGACGCATAAATAAAAAACAAAAAATACACAGTTAATCGAAGCAAATAGTAAAATGCGTAGATGTTTTCCCCAAGAGAGTAGCGGAAAGTACTTATGAAAAATGTTGCTATTAAAACAAGATAGAAAACCATCATTCCTTTATGACTTGGTAAAAAAGATTGCATTGGCTTCAATTTGTACGTTCCAATAAGCAGTAAAACCAAGGCACCTAACGGTACCTCATATAGATAGATCGCCCCTTCGCCCTGAAAAAGCGATACCCTTCCCAGTTGTCCCAGCGAAAAAAGAACGAGTATACTAATAATCAAACCTTTGATAAAGGTACTCATGGTTGATAAATAGATGCCGTATTTTTGAATCTTAGTAAATGGAGTTTTGCTCGGACAAGAAACGAGTGAAATGACATAAAAAAAGAGTAAATAAAACCTTCTGACCCATCAAGAAATCCTTGGCGAACAATGTACGTGTAAATAAACTTAGAAAACGGCACAAACATGATCTCAAATATAGAAACTTTTTTATTTCTTTTGTAAAGCTCATTGGCGCGAATTGAAGAATAATAGTTAATTTTTTTGATAAAATCAGTCACCGTCGGATGGGGATAATGATCGATAAATCGACTAAGTCTTCCAACTTTTCCTTTCGTAATAAAAACTTCGTGAACTTCGCCTTGCCAGATGCCAGAATCTTTTTTTACAAGTCGAATGAGACCTTTCTCATACGTTTCAAGAACTTCACCTCTTGTTATAATTTTATCTAAGAAATGGTCTCGCCGGCGAATATAGTAAGCGTCATGTATTGTTTTTTGTCTCATCACCTCAACGATAATGTCGCGTGCCAGTTCGTTGGAAACAATCTCATCTGCATCCACATACAACAACCACTCTCCTTTCGTTTTTTCGGCGGCATAGTTGCGTTGGGCCGCAAAATCAGACTGGAGTTTTCGGGTAAAAATACGAGTTTTATACCGTTTTGTAAGTGAAACGGTTGCGTCGGTTGAGAAATCGTCAATAACAATGATCTCGTCGCAGAAATCAAGCGACTGCAAACATTTTTCTATATTGTTTTCTTCATTTTTGGTAAGGACGACTGCTGAGAGTTTCATAAATAGTTTCTAATGCTGTAAGGTACTTTTTCCAGGTAAACTCCTTTGATATATCTTTGAGGTTATTATACTGTATTTTTCCTTCAGCTGCTTTTTTTACTTTGAAGAAAAACTCTGTTTCAGTAGTCGTAGTTGTGACAAATGGTGCCAGTTCATCAACCACGGCACTTGCCATACCGATAACCGGACAACCTTGAGATAAAGCTTCAAGAACAGGCAAATTAAAACTTTCATAATAGGAAGCTGTTAGATAACACGTCGCTTGGGCGTAAAGTTTTTTTAAATTTTCTCGGCTTATATCTTCGTGAACGACTATATTTGCCTCATTTTTATACTCAAGATAGTCTCCCACTAAAATGAGTTTAAAGTCTTTGTATTTTGAATCGTTCTTTAATTTATTAAAAATTTTAATAATAAAATCAACTCGTTTCACAAGTTTATTTCTACCGACATGGAGAAAGTACTTTTGTCGCTTGGCAGACAATTTTTTTTCCATATCAAACGGCACTCCAAATGGAAGCACATGGATTGGTATCTTGTTCTGAGGAAAAATTTCCTTTATTTCCTTTTTAACTTTGAGGGAAGAAACTACTATCGCATCAGAGTTTTTCATCATGGTTGTTAGCTGAGAGGAAAGTCTTTTATATAATTTTCCGTACAGTTTCGGATAAAAATGATACGAAAGTCCGTGACAAAAACCGATTTCTCTGGCCTGAGTTATAAATGGAAATGACTGATTCAGCCCTAAAAATACATCGGGGAGGTTTTTCACTTCCTGAAGACTGATCCCAACCTTCATATACCCGTGTCTTTGAATCTGTTTAAAAGTGACCCTCTCAGATTGAAGACGCTTCATATCACAAAAGGTATAAAACGTATAAAAATTCAGACGATCATACTTTTGGATTGCCTCAAGTAAATTTATTGCGACAATATACGTCCCTTGTCGAAATCCACAGAGTGCTCCCCCGTCAGCGGTGATTTTCATATGATTTCAATCGCCTATATAGTCGTTGTAGAACGTGACTATATTTTTTAAAAAATAACTCGTGAGCCGACTGTAGATACAATTGCTTTGCAGGGTTTGTTTTTGACACTTCGCAATGTTCATACTCAATATCCCGATCAATACCAACTTTGAAATCGTTTTTTTTTGCCCGTACACAATAATCAACATCTTCATAGTACATGAAATATCCCTGACTAAATGGACCAACTTTTTTAATCACATCTTTTTTAATGATCATTAATGAACCGGAAACAAAATCAACTTTTGTAAATCTATTAGCTGGCACCTTTTCAATCAGCCCACCACTCAAGTTCCAGTAATCAATGTGACCGCCATAATATTTTTTGCCATCTTGTTTCGTGACAAATCCAAGAATATCAAAGTGCTTTAATCCTGTTAAATAAATTTCTTGATCAATATGAGGAAGTGAAATATCAGGATTGGCAATGATATATATATCCGGCTGAAACTCCTTTGACTGGCGAAAACCATCATTGACTCCTTGGGCATAGCCATTTTTTTTACCGGTATTATCTATAATAAACAAATGACAGGTTGGGAAGTTTGCTAAAAATACTTGTTTCAGTCGTTCAACTTGTTTCTTCGGGGTCTTATATAAAACAATAATTACAGCAATTTTCATTTGATTTTTTTACAGCAGATATTTGATACACTAATTATATCTATGAAATCTCTTCATTCAATTGTAGCCAAGTCAAGACGTGCCATTGCTCTTATTGTTGGCATAGTAATTACACTGGCCATTATTATAACTTCTTTTTATAACCTAAACACAGCAAACGAAAAAATTACTCATCTCAATGGTGAAGAAATTTCGCTAAAAAAACAACTTCAACAAGCCCAGTCAGACTTCAATAAACTAAAAAGCGAGGATCAGTTTGTCCGGAACGAAAAACTACAAAAAGAAATCAACGATATCCAATCAACCTTTAAAAAAACGAGCACCACATATGAATCTCTGGTTGAACTGAAAACACAGTTAAAAAATACCGATAAACTTGATGCTTCAATGGCTTCGATCATCAAACTTTTGTCCGACAGAAACTATAGTTCAGCTGAAGCAGAACTAACGGCGCTTAACGCTTCAATCCAAATTGAGAAAAACAAGCTTGTCGTCGCTCAAATTCCGCAAAACGTGACCCAAAACAACACTGCACCAGCGTCAGGGTATAGCAGACAAGCAGTTAGTGCGTTGGGATCTTCATATCTGGTTGATATAGTCGCCGCCGACTTGAACTCAACTCGGGTGATTGTTGATACGGCTTCAGACGGGACCTGTGCTAATGACTGTCCTGTACTTGCATTAGGCGATTATGTCAGCCGATCTGGCGGATATGCCGGAGTCAATGGCTCATACTTTTGTCCGGCTTCCTACCCGTCTTGTACCGGTAAAACAAACTCGTTTGATACGCTTCTTATGAATAAAAACAAAGTCTACTTTAATTCAGATAATAATGTCTATAGCACCGTACCGGTTGTTATTTTTAATAGTACGTCAGTGCGGTATGCTCTCTCTCAAGAATGGGGACGCGATACTGGAGTCGATGCTGTCATAGCCAACCAACCTCTCCTAGTCTCAAATGGGAACGTTGTTTTTGGCGGTGATGATGAAGTAAAGCGCCTCAGTAAAGGTTCACGGAGTTTTGTTGGCTCTTCGGGCTCAACTGCTTATATCGGTGTTATGCACAACGTCAATGCGGCTGAGATGGCTCGGGTCCTTCAGACAATGGGTATCCAAAATGCGCTCAACCTTGACAGCGGCGGCTCTACCGCTCTCTGGGACGGTGGCTACAAAGTAGGACCTGGAAGAAATATTCCAAATGCGGTATTATTTGTAAGAAAATAATAAATACATCTTACTGTCTAAAAAAGGAAATTTCATGACATGTTATCTTCATAACTACCGGGTTTATTTCCACCTATGTCCCTATCATATCTAGGTGGTTCAATATAATAGCGATTGGGTTCAGGGTCATTTGGATTTGGAAAAAATCTATTCAAAACTAGTTTAAGGCGGT
>CAYLXX010000043.1:0-5830 GCA_964387955.1 uncultured Gammaproteobacteria bacterium | reverse complement strand
GTTGGATCCGCCCCATGCGCATATAAGTAACCCGTTGCAACATATATGTCTCCGTCGGACACGAATAATCGATGGCAAGGAGGCTCAAACGGGATATCCTGCGAACAAAGATATTGCTTAATGAGAAAGGGATTAAATTTATACGAAAAAATTGCCGGTTCCCTAGTGAAAAGTAAAATTACATAGCTGAAGATTATTAGTAAAAGAAGAATTGTAGTTTTTTTCATTCATTTTAATTTACTGCTTTACCGGAGTAGTGAATGGGCCCCAAGATTTTGTCCAACCATTTGTTTTCCATCTAAGGACAAAATGTAAAGTAGTACCTATTATTACTATAGAGAAAAGAAATATGATTACACCCTTCCAATTGTATTTTTTATAGATAAAGAATACTATTGTTAGAAGTACAGCGTATTTTATTATTCTGAACCATATGGGTTGAGCATTTAGTACTACGAAAATTTCACGATTTACTAACGCATTCATATGGAGATTATATCAGTCTCAAGTTTGTGTAGGCGGTTGATGTTAGAATTCTTTAGCATCGGCATTTCTTATCTCATCAACTGAACCGATCATTGTTCCAATATAAAGATATTGGAATATTTCATCTCGAAGCTCAATCTCAGATATAAATTTATTTCCTTCTTCAGGATGTGTTTTAAACCATTCATCCAGAAGATCTATATCCTCAAAGTCAGGAGGAGGATTTTCCGCTTTGGGAATTATGCCCATTTCTTCAAGTTCACCTAGAATTCCACTTTTTTCTAAAGGCATTTCAAAATACACTAGTCTAGGATTTCCGTTTTCTTCAGCTAAATATCCAATAAATTTATCCTTTAGTTCATCTGATAAAAAATGCTGAGCACTAAAACCTCCTAATATTTTCCCAACATACATGTACTTTAAAGCCTCAGACCTATTTGCAATTTTCTGTGACTGGTCTGTAAAATTTGGCAAGACTTTATGCTTATCGAGTAGTGTTAAGAATCCAGTTTTTGATAATAAAGATTCGAAATAATCAGGAATCATTTCATCAGTCATCACATCCTTTACGGTTTGATAAAATTTTGGTTTATCCTCCGGTTCTAGGTTGAATGTATTCCTGTTCTCTGACATAGTATATGTCCAGGGGGAGGGATTCGAACCCCCGCAGGGCGATGCCCGACAGATTTACAGTCTGTTGCGATTGGCCACTCCGCCACCCCTGGTAAACCGTATACAATTATATCACGGAGTTTGCTATCATGATTGGTATGTCTTTAACCGAGATCTCCTACTATATTCGTCGTTCAGCGCCGTACGCAATCATTGTCATACTTTTGTTTTTCATCCTTTTTTATGCCTTTAAAATCTTTTTTTTATACCTCGGAAGTCAAAAAACAGTACCAGTTACAACCAATCCTGTTTTTGGTGTGATAAAAGCTCCGCGTATTGAAGATGCCCAGATTCCATCGGGACAATTTACATATAGTCTAGACACCATTGAAGGAAGGCCGATTGATGCGACAGGTTCGGCAAAAGTTTTTTTCCTTCCTAAATCTACAACAAAATTTGGTTACACAGAAAAAATTGCACTTATGGCTCAAGGATTTGGTATTGATACCGATGCAGTGCATTACAAACTCGATGGCCAACAAGCTAGTTTCGTCGACGACAAAAATACGCTGACTGTGGATATTGCTTCGTTTAATTTTGCCTATCAATATAGCTTAGCGCAAGATTTGACACTTTTTGATAATGTACAAGTTCCCGAATCGAGCAAAGTGGAGCAGGATGCCAAAGAGCTTCTTCAGAAAATTGATCGCTATCCAGAAGAATTGGCTCAGGGAAAAGTCAATATTGTGTATTTACATTACGAGCCAAGTACGACTCAAATTACAGTGGTGCCAGATCCTAACCAAGCCAATATGGTTGAAGCAGATTTTTATCGACCAGATATCGATCAATACCCGATGGTTTCGGCCAAGTATTTCAATAGTCAGAACTTTGTCGCTATGGTATACAAAGAAGATGGCTTCAAAGTCGTGAAAGCACAGGTGAAAATGTTTGATACCTCCAAAGAACAGGTTGGGTTATATCCTCTAAAAACTGGCGCTGCTGCCTTCGAAAAACTCAAAGCAGGCGAAGCAATATTTGTTAACGTACCTCAAACGTCAAATGTGGTCATCAAAAAAATGTTTCTTGGATACCTTGACCCAGATGTGTACCAGGAGTATCTTCAGCCAGTGTTTGTCTTCTTAGGTGACAATAATTTCACGGCGTATGTGCCTGCGGTCTCTGATGAATATCTTGCCAAGTGATTATAGTTTTGTAAACTGCACGTTATCATCGATCCACTTCACGGCATTTTTGGTGTCCCCAAATCTGTCAGTGCTTTTGAGGATAACAATGAGATAGTCATGGTCGTCTTTACGGTAAAAACTGACTAAGTTTTCGCCAGCATTTTCGGTGAAACCGGTCTTTAATCCGCCGATACCTGGTACTTCTCCCAAAAGCTCATTGACATTGGTGAGTCGGTGAAACTTCTTGTAATCCACATCGGATATGGTGATTTCTTTAGTGCTGACGATTTTGCTGAGAAGCTTATTATGAAGTAACTCGCGTGATGCCAGAGCTAGATCAAACGGTGTGGTGTACTGTGAGAAGTCATCAAGCCCGGCTGGATTCTTGAAGACAGTATCGACCATGTGCAGCTGCTGGGCTTTTTTATTCATAAGACCGATAAATTTATCAAAGCCCGTGTAGTCGGCAAAGGCAAAAGCTGCATCATTGCCTGAGTACACAAGTAGTCCATATAGAAGATTCTCAACAGTCATTCTTTCGCCGACGAAAAGACCCATCACTTGCCCTTCGGTGATAGAGCGCTTGACCGTGATTATGTCATCTGGCTTATACAGGTCAAGCGCGACGAGTGCTGTGATAACTTTGGTTGTTGAAGCAGGCAACAAGTGCTCATGAGGATTTTTCTCATATAAAGGTGTGAATGTGGAAAGTTCGGCTATATAAACTCCTTGTCCGTTGACCTGTGGCGACTGAGAACTGGCAACATACGGAATAAGTGCCGGTTTAAGCTGGAATTTGACATCTTTCTGTAAAAATAATTGCCTATTGTAAGCAAAAATATTAAAAAAATACGAGTCTCCCGGATAAAAAAGGAAGAGCAACGTAAAAAATAAATAGAGTATGTAGAATCTAAACCTCATAGGAAATATTGTACTGGATTATTTGACAGTCTTGATACCAAGCTCAATAAGTTGCTCGTGTGAAGCGGTCGATGGAGCGTCCATGACCGATATTTTGCCGCCTGAGGAGGCAGGAAAAGCAATAGTTTCACGTACTGACGGTTCACCAAGAACTGCCATCATAAGTCGATCGATACCTGGCGCAATGCCTCCGTGCGGCGGTACGCCATACGAGAATGCATCAAGCATATGAGTAAATTGTTTTTTTTGTTCTTGAGAAAAACCAATCAGATCAAAGACTTTTTGTTGCACATCTGGTTGGTGAATTCGTATGCTGCCTCCGCCTATTTCCAGACCGTTTAAGACTAAGTCGTGCTGTAAGCCTCGTACTTTAGTTGGATCCGTGTCCAGAAGCGGAATATCATCTGGATGAGGCGCTGTAAACATATGGTGTGATGGTGCAAATTTGGCACTGCCTGAACCATGGAAATAATCAGCGTCGGATTGCTCGGTAAATAACGGGAAATCAATCACCCAAGCAAACGCTAACTCATCGGCGTCTTTTTTATTTTTCCGTAAATCAGGTCTGTCAGAGCCGTATTTGGCAACTGCTTCTTTGTGTGGAATACGAGGCCAGGGAGTTTGGGAGATTTTTTTATTGGGGAATATCTTTTTCACAAGGTCTGTAAACATAGCTTCAACCAATCGCAAAATATCTTCCTGGTCTACAAAAGATATTTCCATATCTAGCTGTGTAAATTCCCCATAGGCTCGGTCGGCCCGGGGATCTTCATCGCGGAAACAACGCGCTATCTGGAAGTATCGTTCCATACCAGCAACCATCAAGAGTTGTTTGTATTGTTGTGGTGACTGAGGTAAGGCATAAAACTTTCCAGGCTGCAAGCGGGAAGGGACAAGAAAATCACGGGCGCCTTCAGGAGTAGTTTTGGTCAAAATAGGTGTTTCAATCTCGACAAAATATTCTTTCTCCAGATAATTGCGGATAAAAGCCACAACTTGCGAACGCATAACGAGATTTTGAGTCATGCGTTCGCGCCGTAAATCTAGATAGCGATATTTGAGCCTGATTTCCTCATCGATATCATATCCATCTGAATCGAGGGGGATAGGAGGCGTTTGGGCTTTACTAATAACTGTTGCAGATTTTGACTCAATTTCAATCGAGCCAGTTTTGATTTTAGGATTTTTGAGATTCTCTGGTCGCTCTTTGACAAGTCCAGTAATTTTTACTACGTCTTCGGGATTAAGTTCTCGCAGTTCCTCGCCTCCGATGATTTGCACTTTACCCGTGCGATCACGCAGATCGATGAAGACAATTTTTTTATGATCTCGCTTCGTATCTACCCAGCCAAAAAGCTCAACTTCCTGACCAACTTTATCAATAATTTGCTCCACAAAGTGCGATTTCATAGCAATATCTTACTATGTTTATCCTGATTTAACAATGGAAAAACTGAAATTATTTTTCCTCACTAAAAGGAAAGTTCAAAGAATATTGTGTGAAGTCGCTTAACCAATCTAATAATTTATTGGGCTCTACTTGAGTGTGATTTTGTAACGTTTTTTCATAAACGCTTGTAATCTTTTGCATATAGTTGGTAATAACAGCTTGAATCTCTTCAGAAAATCGTAAGGATTGCGGAGTCTCTCTTAACAGCTCAACAGCCCACTGAAAATGGATTGGATTACGATATGCATCTACAAGAAGTGTAAATATATGGTGCATATCCACATTGTGTTGAATATGAGGAAGAATAACGTTGCGTCCATCTGTTTTTTTTGGAATTAGTATTCTATCTAAAATTTGTTGACGATCTAAAACAGCCATGGGCAGTAAAATTTCTGCCCAAGGAATGATTCCTTCAACTTCACCTCTCATTATAGGATTATAGCCTGGAGCTCGTTCTTGTAAAGGTTGGTGGTGTCGTGAATCAACAAGTGCGATAATGTAAAGATCTTGAATACCCATCATCTCTTTGATATCTCTTCGAAACATTTTGGCATGTTGAGTTATTGTGCCCCCTTTTTGTACTTCATCTACGAGTAAAACTTTCTGTATCTTCCCTTCAAAATGACTTGCGGCTCTTAACGTTTGTTTAACAATTTTACCTTTTTCAGCATGAGAAAATCCTTGTGTACCAGCCGTCATAACGTTAGTTGCTGTACCTAATGGTACTTGTAGATAGTTAAAATGCTTTCCTTTCTCCGATAGTATTGCATCAGTCATAATTGCGCTGGGCAACGCGCCGCGGGCAGGGAAAAAAATTATATCAGGATTAAGGTCTTCAATGTGTGACGCTAATTGATAATGAGCTCTTACAAGACCTACTGCTTCTGCTGGAGGTACTTTTTCAAGCACATATTGTAGGGGGTTGGCCTCTTTTTCGTAAGCACTCCAATATCTGCTCCTCTCTTCCATATCCCTATATTATACCTCTTAACCAGTGCGTTTTCAATAACTATAGGATATGGTCAGATCAGGTAAACATTGACTTTTGGCCTCGATCTGCTACAATACCTCTAGAATCATTAATTAAGCTTGACAAATATTTTAAAAGGGTTTAATTTTATAGAGGTATATGAATAATCAAATTTACTCAATTTGTCTTTTCCGTTCATCCATT
>CAYLXX010000042.1:0-6511 GCA_964387955.1 uncultured Gammaproteobacteria bacterium | reverse complement strand
GCCACTGGAGACGATTTTTCATTCAATGTTCAAATTGGTGATCAAGAAATTATTAAAGAACCATCAGCTCTAGAAGTAAAAGCGTATCGGGACACGTGGGGTAAAGGGATGCAGTCATACCTTCAGATGATTTATGACCGCCTTGTTCTCATGAAGGAACTTTTAGCCGACAATGGCTCTATATACGTTCATTGCGATTGGAGAGTGAATAGCTACATCCGCCTTGTTTTAGATGAAATTTTTGGAAACAATAATTTTCGTAATGAAGTTGTTTGGCTACGTACACGCGCTCAACACACAGATTCTAAATCATTCGGAAATGTACACGACTCCATTTTTATATACACTAAAACGAATAATTACCTGTATTACCCGCAGTATACAGAACATAAAGAAGAATATCTTAAACGTTTCAATAAAAAAGACAAACAGGGCAGGCTTTACATGCTAATACCAGCTCATGCCGCTGGAGTTGGACCATCGCGTATATTTGGCGATAGGGGTAGCATAGCTCCGCCTAGGGGAAGGCACTGGGCCTATACGCAAGAACGCATTAATAAAATGATGGAAACTGGGAAAATAGAATTCACTTCGAATGGCACACCTAGCATAAAGCACTATATGGACGAGACAAAAGGTGCAGTTGCTCAATCACTCTGGGCAGATGTTATCCCGCTAAACCCTGTTGCAACTGAAAGGGTGGGATACCCTACCCAAAAACCCGAGTCTTTATTAACACGTATTATAAAAGCTTCATCGAATGAAGGTGACATTGTAGCAGATTTTTTCTGCGGCTCTGGGACAACTGGCGTTGTCGCAGATAAGCTAAATAGACGGTGGATTATGGCAGACCTTGGCAGATACGCAGCGCATGTTTCTAGAAAACGGCTAATAAACATAGGTGCTAGTCCATTCATGGTACAGAATTTAGGAAAATATGAGCGCCATCACTGGGTCCAGTTGAACGAAAAAGCTGATGAATATTTGAAATTTATTCTCGAGTTATATAAAGCAGATCCAATTGACGGATTCAAAAACTTACACGGAAAAAGGGGAAACAGTTTTGTGTATGTTGGATCAGTTGATGCACCAGTTACTTTAGCTGAAATCAGCGAAATCCTAAATGAGGCCAAGGAAAATAACGTTGTTCAACTTGACGTCTTGGGTTGGGAATGGGAAATGGGTCTTCACGATCTTGTTAAAGAAGAGGGTGAAAAGTCGGGAATCAAATTAGTAACACTTCAAATCCCTAGGGAGGTAATGGAGATATCCTCATCAGAAGTTAAGGAAAGAGATATACAATTCTTTGAGCTAGCTTACCTTGATGTATTTACCGAAGCAAAAGGCAAACGCGCAACAGTTGAATTAAAAGATTTTATCATCCCGAATCCAGAGCTCTTGCCAAAAGAAGTGCAGGATAAAGTGAATAGTTGGAGTGATTTTATAGACTACTGGGCTGTTGATTGGATGTTTAACCAACACCCAGAACAAACCGAAGAAGACGATACCTTCCATAATATGAATCAGCGATACCGAACGCGCCAAGAACCGAAATTGGACCTATCAATGAATTACGAGTACGAAAAACACGGTCAATACACAGTACTTGTAAAAGTTATAGATATCTTCGGCAATGATACGACTAATCTCCTGAATGTGAACGTATAATGGATAATAAGCAATCCTCCTTACCGCTAGTAGCCGCTCTACAACTTGCAGTCACAAGCTGGGCTGAGGATGGCTACAAGTCAGGTACAAGCTCCACAACTCGAAGACTACTTGAATGGTGGTTTGTAGAAGATCACATGGTCAAAAAAACGCCATTCAAATTTTGGCCATCGCAGAAAAGAGGCATCGAGTCGTTAATATATGCTTACGAAGTACTTGGCATGAGGAATCTTTACGGCTTGGCGCAACAGCTTCAGGTACAAATTCCGATCGATCCGACTACTGATAATAGGCCTAAGTACGCATTTAAAATGGCTACTGGTTCGGGAAAGACAACTATTATAGCAATGGCCATTATATGGTCGTACTTTAATCATCTTAAAGAACAAAACGATACAGACTTTACAAACAGTTTCTTAATGGTTGCACCAAATTTGATCGTGCTTGATAGATTGATGGGAGATTCGCAGAAACCCGAGTTTTTCGGAGGGAGTATTTTTAAGAATTACCCAATAATTCCACCAGAGTGGGAAAAGGATTTTCACATTGATGTGATCGGACCCGATGATCCGCCCACCCCAACTGCACCTGCAGCACTGTTCGTCACGAATTGGCAAAAGTTCATGGACCATACCGCGAAAGAACTGGATAACCCAGTTCAAGGTCTTCTAGGAGATAGACCGCCAGCAGACATCACAAAACAAGTGTCTCTTCTGACCGTTCTAAAAAAACGTAAAAGCGTCATGGTGCTTAATGATGAAGCCCATCATGTTTGGGATGAAGGACTTGTATGGTCCAAAACAATAGACGATCTAAATAAAGCTAATAAAATAATGTGTCAGCTTGATTTCTCAGCTACGCCTAAAGATCAAAACGGTCAAATCTTTACCCATACGATTGCTGAATATAAGTTAGGCGAAGCGATTAATGATGAGATTGTTAAACGCCCCAAAATTGCGGAGATAGAGGACCTTCCAGAAATAGAAAGTGACGACGCATCAGAAAAATATCGAGTCCAAATTGACGCAGGAGTAGCTAAATGGCGGGAATTCCATAGAGAATACTTACAATCAGGGAAAAAACCAGTACTTTTTGTTCTTGCAGATAAGACAAAATCAGCCGATCAAATTAAGGACTACCTTGAAGATTTTGATGAGCTGAGTGGGAAGATACTGGTAATTCACACCGATAACACTGGTGAAGTAAGTAAAAAAGATTTGGATGGAGCAAGGAAACTCGCAAGGGAGATTGACAGCGATGACAACCCTTACCGTGCGGTTGTATCGGTATTAATGCTCCGTGAAGGTTGGGATGTCCGCAACGTAAAAGTCATTGTGCCGCTTCGTGCTTTAAAAGCAAAAGCAAAGATTTTGCCTGAGCAAACACTTGGTCGTGGGTTAAGAAGAATGGAGCCGAGTCAGCGTAACTGGACTGAAGAACTGTTGATCATTGAACACCCAGCCTTTCATGACATCCTAGATGATGCATTGGCTGACGAGGGGTACAAAATCGAATTTGCGCCCCTCCAGCAGCCGGAAAAACTACCTGTTACAGTTATGGTTCTGGAAGAGAAGCTTCAATATGATATTAGGGTACCGATCACTAAAGGTGGTATGACTAGATCTATGAAAAAACTTAATGACTTAAAGGTGATCAACATACCATCACCCTTATTTCGATACGAAGATCTAAAACCCCGTGATATAAAACTGAAAACAAGAGACCTACTAACAAAGCAAATCGAGAAACAAGAAATTATTGAGATGCCGTTTGCTGATAGACCAGAGGTGTACATTTCAGCTCTTACGAAAAAGGTTGAAAAATATTCAAGACTAACGGGACAATTCGATAAATTGGTTCCGATCACCAAAGACTACATTCAAACAAAACTTTTTGATAAAGAAATTGAGTTTAATAAAGAAGACTTGAAGAAGTTAAACAGTGATCGCGTTAGAATAAAGCTCGTTGAGGTATTTGTCGATTGCATAAATGACCTTACGGCAGTAGCAGAGGATATAGAAATGACTGAGGAAGAGCTAAGTGCATCTACTACAAAGCCATTCCCATGGTCAAAAGAGTTATATGAGGCCAAGAAATCAGTATTGAATGTTATACCAGCAGCAAATAAACTCGAAGCTAATTTTGCTAGAATTTTAGACAATGACGAAGAAGTACGCGCATTTATTAAGAACGAGGTAAGGCCACCAACACTCGGCCTACAAATAACTTATGTAGACTCAAATGGGTTTGTAAGAAACTACATACCGGATTTTATAGCTAAGACCGAAGATACGATGTGGGTGTTAGAGACAAAGGGCATGGAAGATGTTGATGTCAAATTTAAAGACAAACGTGCGAAAGAGTGGTGTGAGGCAGTAACGGAACTTACCGGTAGCCAGTGGAGCTATTCGCGCATTGATGAAAAGAAGCTGGCCATGGGCTCTTCCTTCAGATTATCCGACCTGGTTTAAGAAATTTAAAGGGGGTTTTGTGGGGTGGGTTAGAGCCAGGTGCCGTTTTTGTGGGTTTTCATTGGGACCCAGTCTGGGTATTCCCATTTGCCGTTGTTGCGAACCGGTTGCCAGATAGGTAAACATTTTTTAAGAGCAGGGTAAGTATGGCTTAGAACAGGTATTTCTGTGAATGGGACTGGTTTGCCAGTGTTGTAGTGGAACCTGACTTTGTTGCCTTTTTCGGAAAGCGGCCAGATAACTTCTGATTCGACCCATTTTTTGAAAATCCCTTTTTCTTTATGTTCCAGGATGATGTCCGGCACCATTTTGCTGAAGCTCATAACTATACCAGGTTCCGCATATTTAATTTCCGGGTCCTGAAGAGCTGTTTTATAGTCGACGTAGTAATTGTGCAGGTCGTTAAAATCCATATCACCGGTTCTGGAGCGCAGCTGCACAATATCTCTTTTTGGATTTACGAAAAAGAAATACATATATTTATAAACGGGCTTATCATCCGAGATGTGGTCGTGGAACCTGTCGCTATACCAATAAAACGAGGGGCGGCCTTTGCTCAAATTGTTATGAGTTAAATATGGCACCAAATGATTTGTATGGTGAAACAGCAGCAATTCCTTCATCCAACCATTGTAAATCAATATAAATTTAAAAATGTGTTGCAGCTATAATGATGGGATGTGGCGAAGGAAGCAAAAAGTATATAAAGGACCTCGCCTACACTTCGTAAACGAGCACGGCGATTATGTAACTGAGTACTTGCCGACGGAAAATTTGAGAATCACGAATTGGCTGCGGGACCAGTATCTGCAGCTCAGAAAACGCCTGGACTGGGACATATACTATTGGCATTTCCGTCACACCTATGAACCAGAATATCGTAAAGTGAACGATGTTGAGTTTATTAACCATGTAAAAAGCGAACATCAAGACCGGCCAGATGATCGGATAGAACGGCGCCACTACAATTGGGCGTGGCAGCTCTATGGGCATGAAATAAATTTTGTTAAAAGAGAATGGGGCAAAGACAATTTCAAAAAGCTTAAGAATGTTGAGCTTCAACAAGGGCATCCATATGCTTATGCCTATGTAGAACGTTGGTATAGGCAGTCGGATCCAAACACAAAAGCGCTATACCACGGACTTAAATTGCTAGATTATTTGGAAACCAGCAGAGACGTTCTGGAACGTATTAAGCATCAGAACAGTGAGTACATCAAAAAACATGGTCTAGACCCGGAAACCGGACTGAAACTTAAGCATAAAAAGAAAAAGGGTTAGATGTAGCGGCGGCGGAGGGCGCAGTAAATTTCTTGTGCTTGCAAACAGCTAGTAAGAATCTAAACTAAGTACATGTCTTTTCGGGAAGAACTAACCAATATCGACACGGAAAAAATCGAAGATATTTTTGATGACCTGTTTCCGACGCAAGGATCGTTTGAGTTACCTGTTGAGTCGAGAGAATTTATCGAGCAGGAAGTTGCGCTAGGTGATGTAAAATACCCGGTTTTCCAGTCTATTTTTAATAAATTCAAGGATATAGCACCAACAATTCTACAGTCTGGAATGTCTGAAGAAAGAGTACACGGAATATTTATGGGTCTTGTAATAGGTCAGCTAGTTCTATCGAATTATGCGGAAACTGAAATCCCGGATTCACCCCCGTGGGAGAGGGATTCGGAGTAACTATTCTTCTGCGGTGTCTTGAACTTCAAAACTTCTGACAACTATTCCTTCGTGACGAGCTGATATTACGTTAACGACCACATCGCCGATTAGCGGTATCACGCTAATGTGTCGACTATTTTCTTCCACTGGAAGACTTTGCTCTGCCGAGGCGGCATCAATAGCTAATCTGATTACATTTCGCCGGCGTTGACCTTCCTCGAGCTCAAAAAAGACCGGATGAGAGAATATAAACATCTCGGCATCTTCAATCTGATTAATCGTAGGTACGAATGGCGGCGAGAAAGCATAATCGCCCACACATACCAGATCCTCTTGATGCCAGTTTTTTTCATTAGCTTCAGTCATATCTAAAATTATACGCTTTGGAAGTTAGATATAACGGCGGTGGAGGGCGATGTTGAAGGCGGCCAGCCCGGGTAGGATCGGCAGCCAGTAGATTATGAAGCGGTAGGCCAGCGCCACGGCCAGGGCTTGTTGCGATGGTACGCCCAAGGCGATGAATGCTGCCACCAATCCGGCCTCGGCGCCGCCGATGCCTCCGGGGGTTGGCGTGAGCGTGGCGCTGATGACGCCAAAAGCCAGCACGAACAGTGTCTGGGCGAAGCCAATATGCACGTTAAACGCCAGTTCCAGAAAATAAAGTGTGAACGCGTAACAAATAGTGATTGTTATTGAAGCACTTA
>CAYLXX010000041.1:0-6557 GCA_964387955.1 uncultured Gammaproteobacteria bacterium | reverse complement strand
GTCATAAAGTAAATTAATAGCATCCTGCCTGACCCATATCCAGTCATCGTTTTTTCTTAACCGAAATTCAACTGACTTTTTCTCGCCTGGCCATTTTAATATATGGTCAGCAAAGTTTTTGTATAAGCTAAGATCTCCTGGATGGACATAGTCAATGATATCCTTAAATCTTTTCGAATCACCCTTGATGTTTAAAAGATCATTTATAGATTCACTTATAAAGACAACTCTGCCTTTTTTGTTTTTGATAATAATAGGCTGGGGACTTGCATGTATAAGAGTCTGAAAATATTTTTCTCGAGCAAGAATTCGCTCAATCGACTTTTTATGAAAAACCCATGCCACTAAAAAGAAAACCATGAGGTAAAAAATTGAGGCCCACAAACTTGTTGGCAGGAAATCTTTCATATTATTTGTCAATGAAATAACCAAATCCACGTTTATTTCTAATCAACTCCTTCTCAAACCCATCATTAATCTTTTTCCTTAAATAGCCAACATAAACGTCCACCACACGGCTTTCCACGTCAGTAGAGTAGCCCCAAACATGGTTCAGCATCATTTCTCGTGTTACTATGCGCCCAGAGTTCTCCAGTAAAAATTTCAAAAGCTGGAATTCAGTCCGTGTTAGATTTATTTCTCGGTTTCCACGTTTTGCAGTCATTGTCGATAGATTAAGGATCAGATCACCTGATCTCATTACATCACTGCTTTTACCATTGTTTTTGATTCTGGCATTAATTCTTGCTAAAAGTTCTTCCACCGCAAATGGTTTAGGAAGATAATCATCAGCACCAAGATTCAAGCCCTCGGCAATATCTTGAGGCTTGGACTTTGCAGTCAAAATTACAACTGGGATATGTGGGTAATTTCCCCTTGTCTGCTTTAAGACTGTTTCACCTTGAATGTCTGGCAGACCAAGATCAAGAAGTACCAATGTTGGTTGTGTTTTTTCAATTTTTAGTAATGCCTCAGAACCAGTTGACGCAACTTCCACCAAAAAGCCCTCAGCCTGAAGTAACCCACTTAATACCTTTTGCAAATCAGTATCATCTTCGACAATTAATAATTTCAAAGACATATTTCTATTATCTCATGGCAGTGTAGGCAGAAATCAATACAAAACAGTAATTGTAATTCTATGTTATTTCTTACATTTTCCGGGGTTTGATCCTTAGTATCGATCTTTAGAGTTACAAGGATGATATTACCTCTCCTCACTGTCTTTGACTTTTCAACAATTAGGGCAAATTTTGTAAAACCAATAAATTTAAAAAAAGTAAAGAAAAGAGTAGATGACTATGCACTTCTCGTGCCAATATTTAATGACGTAAAGTATCTAACTTATATTGATTTTCTTGCCAAGTACAATAGTCATGTCGTACTTTGCACAACAACAGACGAAACCCCAGAATTTATGGCTGCGATCGACGCACTGGGGGCAAAGTATGGATTTCGCGTTTGCAAGTCAGAAGTTGGAACGGGCAAAAAAAATCCTTGGGCCATATTTAATAAAACATTACTTGCTCACGATGCAGTTTTAAAAAGTACAATTGGTGCACTACAGGAGAAATATGTCATTTTCATTGATGGGGACACAAAAGTAGACGAAGATCTTTCGATACTAGCTGGGGCAATGGAGGAAAATAACTTTGATATAGCCTCAGTCAAGGTGTTGCCCTCAAAAAGAAATACTCCAATGGAACACCTACAAGGGGTTGAGTACGACATTGCCATGCAAGCCCGGCTTGTTTATCCATGGCTGACAAGTGGCGCAGGAATGATAGCCAAAAGGGAAGTCATGATATCAATCATGAAAAATCATTCATTATTTTTTAACGGTGGGGACGTAGAGATAGGTAGGCTAGCAGACATGATGGGCTATAAAACAGGACACATCCCAATAACTTTTTATACAGACGTTCCCAAAACTTTCCGTGTATGGGTTAAACAAAGATTCTCCTGGATGTGCGGAATGTTTAGGCATTCAATAATAAACTTCGACCATAACTTAAAACATCCATTTCATTTTATCTATTACACATTTATGATCTACTTTCTTATTCCCTTCAAAGTTATAGAATTGTTGACCAAGCCACTTTTAATTCCAGGGATCATCGCAATGTATATGGTAATTACATACATCGCAAATTGGAAAGTAAGAAGCAAATGGATGTTGATCTTTCCTTTTTATGCTCTTTTCCAAGTTATTGTAATAATATGGTTCGGTGCATACCGCTACATAAACACAGTCTTGAAATCCAAGAATATAGGGAAAATTCACATGCACCATAATCCAAATGACATAAAATTCTTCAAGCCTGCGTATCTTGCAAATACAATAAAAAATTATTCAATCATAACTTTAGTACTATTTGCAATCTGTGCGACGAGCGTTAGTTTTTTCCAGAGATTTGTTTTTGGAAGAACATATGAAGGCATCGATCTCGCCCGCGCGGCTACTATTGCTCTTACCAATAAAGTAAAAACTGCTGGAAGTACTGTAGCACTAAATTCCATAAAAGGCTGGACAAAAGAAGAAGGTCAGGTTGCCGGGGCCTCAACTGAAAACAACGAACCAAAAGATGAAGAATAAGTATCTAGTCGCACACATTCTAGAGCTATTTGGTACTTTTGCAGTGGGTTTTTGGGCCATTTACCTAATCATTACAAATATTTTTTTCATATTTAAAAGACCTGTTGCCAATATCAACATGGCAATTTCCCTTGTGGCTACGGTAATTTTCATTATCTGGTATGCCAGACGTAAATTTTCAAATTATATTTTTTTACTTACTGCTGCCTTAATTTTACTAATAACCACTTTTTCAGCTTGTCTTTTTGTTTCAGGAAAAGTGTACGACACTTCATATGATGGCCAAGCATATCATCAGGAAGCAGTTTTCTTGCTCAAAAACGGGTGGAATCCTGTTTACACAGTATTAGAAACCCAAGC
This sequence comes from uncultured Gammaproteobacteria bacterium, assembly GCA_964387955.1. Lineage (GTDB taxonomy): Bacteria > Patescibacteriota > Microgenomatia > UBA1406 > GWC2-37-13 > CAYLXX01. Next base: position 3,601 of record CAYLXX010000041.1, on the reverse strand, counting down.
GACAGCAAACCTTGAGACATGGCTAAATCATTATCCCAAGGGAGTTTGGTTGATCGCATCAGGCATTTATGAATTAACAGGCAATATAGAATACGGCAAAGTTTTTTCGATTTATGCAGGTTTAATTGCGTTGTCGTTTTGTCTGGTTTCTATATATAAGGTCCAAATAAATTGGGCAATTAAAATTCTAGGGATACTAGTTTTAGTGTTTAATCCAATCCTCGTTTACCAATCTCTAAGTTATTATTTGGATGGGATAGTAGTAAGCCTGCTTCTTACTTTATGCGCCATATCTTTCAAAATCTACCGCGATAAAGACAAAAGTCTATTTATTCCATTTTTTTTCACCTCCGTAATACTAATGAACACCAAGCTCTCAGCTCCTGTTTTTGCCATAATTATGATAGGGGTTGTAATAATATTGTGCTGGTTAAGTAACAGGTTCAATCTCGCACTGAGATTCACAAAATTTACAACTCTCGCAATCTTAACAGGAGTATTTTTTGTGGGTTTTAACCCCTATGTCATTAATTTTGCGAAAAATGGAAATCCACTTTACCCGGCCCTTGGTAGGGGAGCAATCGATTACGTCCCAACAAATACTCCTGAAAACTATTGGGGCATGAGGCCGCCTTTTAGACTTATGAGTTCAATTTTTGCTCCTTCAACCCTTCTTAAAGGGAAAGGTCAGACTGTACCACTCAAAGTACCTTTCACTTTTTCAGCTAGCGAACTCGAAACATTTCGTGAAACAAATGCAAAAACCGGTGGCTTCGGGCCTCTTTTTAGTGGCATGTTTATCCTGTCGTTTATTCTTTTTTCTTTTTACCTCCTGTCAAGAAATGTTTCCAAACGTCAGAAAGGAAGTGCACTACTCATAACCCTTAGCCTCTTGGGGTTAGGGGCAGTAGTGCCAACTTCCTCTGTGGCAAGATATGTTCCATTTGTTTGGTGGATTCCAATTCTTCTGGCCCTCATTTATGCCAGCAGCCATTATAAATTTGCAAATGTGGGAACTTATATAATTTTGCTTTTAGCAGGCATTAACATAGCGCTTGTTGCTCTTTCGTATTATCCATACAACATAGCCCAGAGTAATAAATTGGAAGGCCAACTTGAGGCTCTTGCAAGCGCACAGAGTGATAAACCAATTATGATAAACACCGAGCAATTTGGTTCAACAAAAATAAAACTTTCTGCACACAATATTTACTACACCGAAGTATATGAAGCCAAAGATTGCTTTCAAAGTAAAAAATTTCTAGTGAGAAGTACAACTAATTTATGTCAAAATTAACATTTATAATTTTTGTCTTACTAATTCTGGGACTATTGTCCTTTGCCGTCGTGATATTTTTAAGACCAAATCAAAAAACACCACTCACGAATTTAATTCCAATGAAAGATAATTCTGGAAAATTAATACAAACACAAACTCTGGCTGCTTGGGTGTGGAAATCACCAACCGAAATAGAATCAGACTTAACTCCACTAATTACATTCGCTAAGAAAGAGGGGATAAACACTCTTTATGTTTCTATTGATGAATATATTGATATTTATGAAATGCCAGAAGGAGAAGAAAAAGATATGAAGATGGAAAAGTACATGGCTACTCTAAAAGAAGTTATTACAAAAGCAAAAGCAGAAGGAATTACCGTACATGCATTATCAGGGAATACTGCCTACAGCTACGATTCACACTCATATATCTTGCCGATCTTAGTCAAACACGTTTTTGATTTCAATCAGAAAAACCCAGAGTCGAAGTTAGCAGGAATCCAATTTGATATAGAATTCTACGAAGACAAACGTTTTTGGGACAGTCGCCAGGAATATACTGATAGCTATATTAATGTAATGACAGATACAGCAAAACTAATTAACAAACTGAACGGTCAATATAAAGACAACGTAAGATTGGGACTTGTAATACCTTTTTGGTTTGATGAGCCAAATGATTACACCTCTGGACCAATCCTAAAGGAGGTAATCAATTCAATATCAAAAATCCAAAACTCATATCTTGTTGTTATGGCCTACAGAAACACAGTTGACGGAAAAAACGGAGCTCTTGATATTTCAGAAAAAGAGCTCGAAGAAGGCGATAAAAGTGGAGTGAGAATTGTTATTGCCCAGGAATTGGTAGAGAATAAAGAAGCCAAAATCAGTCTCTTTGGAAAATCAAAAAAAGAAATCAAGGAAAGTCTAAATCAAATTATAGATGGAGCCAAAGGCCACCCGAGCTTTGAGGGAGTAAGTATAAACGACATTGATGCATTCATGAAAGTAAACTAATGCCAAAAAAGAAAACAAAAGTAGCAGTAATTGGACTTGGATATGTTGGTCTGCCCTTAGCCCTCCTGGCAGAGGTAAAAGGCTACGATGTAATTGGCATTGATAATAACCCTCAAAAAATCAAAAATTTAAAAATCAAAGCAACTTCAGATTTTGCAGAAACAAAAGACGCGGACATAGTAATTATTTGTGTCCCAACCCCAGTCTATAAAAATAGAAACCCAGACTACAGCCCAGTGAAAAATGCCTGTAAAAGTATCGCTCCATACCTTAAAAAAGGAGAGCTGGTAGTTCTTGAATCCACTGTAAACCCTGGAGTTTGCGAAGAAATAGTCGCTCCCATTATTGAAAAATACTCGGGCCTTTTAGTAGGTGAATTTTTATTAGCACACTGTCCGGAGAGAATTAACCCAGGAGATGACAAATGGGATGTATCAAATATTCCAAGAGTAGTAGGAGGGTGGAACCGTCAAAGCACGCAGAAAGCATATGAGTTCTACACTTCGATTCTGTCGTCCCATGTAAAGATAATGAACTCACTGAAAGAAGCAGAAGCCGTAAAAATTGTCGAAAATTCATTTAGAAACATAAACATAGCCTTTGTTAACGAACTTGCACAATCTTTTTCAAAGTTGGGAATAGATGTAGTCAACGTTATAGATGGAGCGTCGACAAAACCATTTGCCTTTATGGCTCATTACCCAGGGTGTGGGGTAGGCGGGCACTGTATTCCAGTCGATCCATACTATCTCATCGACTATGCAAAGAAGAATGGTTATACCCACAGATTTTTGTCTCTGGCCTGTAAAGTAAACGAAGAAATGCCAAGTTATACCGTAAGTCTTCTTAAAAGAGAATTGAAAAAACAGGGCAAGAAAATGAAAGGGTCGACAGTTGCAGTATTAGGGCTCTCATACAAGGCAAACATTGCAGATCTTAGAGAAAGTCCAGCAGAAGATATAATAAAACACCTGAAAAAAGGCGGAGCAGCAGTCAAGTCATATGACCCATATGTTGACGGTGATTCGAAAATAAAAAATCTTGATGATGCTCTGGAAAGTGTCGATGCAGTAATTCTAGCGACCAACCATAAAGAGTTCCTGGAGCTTACCCCTGAAATGCTAGTAAAAAATAATATAAAAATTATTATTGATGGCAGAAATTGCTTACCCAAAAAAGATTTTATAAACGCTGGGATTGAATATGTGGGAATAGGGAGGTAATGAAGTTTATCACTTAAGCGTAAATCAAGGTATATAATATCTTCAATTGAATGGATATACAAACCTTCCAAGATCGGCAT
>CAYLXX010000040.1:4147-6845 GCA_964387955.1 uncultured Gammaproteobacteria bacterium | reverse complement strand
CCAACTTTGGATAGCCTGAGTTGCTTTGCTAGTTTTTTCCTCGATAATATATTTACCAAGGGGGATAGAGTAAGAAACTTTAAAATCTGGTGACTCATATCCTGTAGAGACCAATTGGTCCAAGAAATTTTTTTGTTGAGAAGTTGGAGTTTTTTTAACAGGTTTTCTGAGAATGCTTATATTTTTTCCAGTAATTGATGACTCGGCAGATTTGAGTTCTTTATTTTGACTTTTAAAAAGCAGAATCGAAATAACGATCAAAACGATAAGGACGATAGAGAGGCCAATTATGAGTTTTTTCTTCATTTGAAACAATTGACAAACGTATGGCCATTCTCCATAATGAGTCTATGGCTGGATTTTTCAATTTTATAAAGAAACCGGGTTCGAATGCAAATCAACTACCGCCTCTTGGTTCTCCAGGAGACCCGCCGGTGATCTCGACGACTCCGCAAGCATTTACGCAGTCTCCTCCCAGCGCAGTTCAAGCGCCTCAGTCTTATTCGGGTATCGGTACACCTCCTGCGCCTCAGATGCCTACTCCGCAACCAGTAAATTCAGGCATGCAATCACCACCCCCAGTTGAAATACCTGAGAAAAAAGATGACATTAAACCACCTGCTCCAGCCGTACCTTCCGCCTCATTAACATCTCATTTAGACGGTGAAAAACGCGAAGATCTTGATCTGATGACCCACTTGACTCAGAGATCGAATAGAGTTTTTTTGGCGGCCAATACGAAGGCTAAGGAACTTGCCAATACCTACGTTGACAGTGAGCATTTATTGCATGGACTTGTGTCAGATGGTGAAATTTACAAGCTTTTGACTGATCTTAAAGTGATGCCTCAATCGATTGAAGAGGAATTGGCGCATATTTATAAAAAAGAAAACAGCCCTGCTGCTCCACAACCGTCTCCACGAGTTAAACATATCATGGACAATTCACTAGTTATTGCCCGTAAGATGGGCTTTGAGTTTATTTCACCCGAGCACTTGTTGCTAGCTTTATATGAGGAAGGCGAAGGGATGGGTGCAAGAACTCTGGTTAAGCTTGGTCTTAAAAAAGAAGATTTAAATAAAAAAATACTCGGCAAAAAAGAAGGCATGGCCGGAGAAGAAAAAGAGGCTGAGAAGAAAAAGAGCGTTTTGGATCAATTTACTATTGATTTGACAGCCAAGGCTTCGCAAGGATTGCTCGATCCGGTAGTTGAGCGATCAGAGGTAATTGAACGAGTTATTCATATTTTATCTCGACGTACTAAAAACAACCCATCACTAGTTGGAGAAGCAGGAGTGGGAAAAACAGCTATCGTAGAAGGCTTGGCTCAGAAAATAGTTTCCAAACAGGTACCTGAACCATTGCTTGATAAGCGTATTCTACAGTTGGATCTCATGAACGTGATTGCCGGCGCCTCCCACAGAGGAGATTTTGAGGAGCGCATGAAGGATCTCATCGAAGAAATTAAGGCCAGTCAAGGCAAGATTATCTTGTTTATTGATGAGATTCACAATATCGTCGGCGCCGGAGCCTCGGGCGAAGGCGCGCTCGATGCTTCCAACTTTCTTAAACCAGCCCTTGCTCGGGGGGAAATGCAGCTTATTGGTGCAACGACCCTCACTGAATATCGCAAATATATCGAAAAAGATCCGGCTCTGGAACGAAGATTCCAGCCAGTCCTCGTTCCAGAGCCCACAGAAGAACAAGCGATTAAGATGCTGGAAGCCATCAAAGATAAATATGAGGCTTTCCACAAGGTGAAAATTCCACAGCTGGCTCTCGAAGCAGCTGTCAAATTATCCAAGCGCTACGTCGGCGACAGATTTTTACCAGATAAGGCAGTTGATCTGATCGATGAAGCCGCCTCGGCTGTTCGCTTACCTTTGTTATCTTTGCCTGAGGTGATTAAGTCGCTTGAGACTCGTGTGGCAGAGTTGACTCAAGAACGTACTGAAGCCGAGAAATCAGGCGATCAAGTGAAAGCGCGTATCCTCAAATCAAAAATCGACGATATTCAGGGAGATCTGCATGAGAAACAAGAAGAATTTAATGTTAAAAAAGGTCAGACCACTACCGAAGTTACCGAAGACATCATCAAAGATATTGTTTCTCGCTGGACAGGTATTCCCGTATCTAAAATTACTGGATCTGAGACAGAAAAATTGGCCAATCTCGAAAAGATTATGCACGAGCGGCTTATTAATCAAGAAGCCGCAGTTACCTCGGTTGCTCAAGCTGTTCGTCGAGGCCGCGCAGGGCTTAAAAACTCCCAGCGGCCGATCGGAAGTTTTGTTTTCTTGGGTCCAACCGGTGTCGGTAAGACCGAGCTTGCCAAAACATTGGCAGATATTCTATTTGGTACCGAAGAAGCTATGGTCCGTTTTGATATGACCGAATATATGGAGAAACATGAAGTAGCTAAACTTCTTGGTGCACCTCCAGGCTACGTCGGCTACGAAGAAGGCGGTAAATTGACCGAATCTGTCCGCCGACGCCCTTACAGCGTGGTGCTTTTTGATGAGGTCGAAAAAGCCCATCCTGATATTTTTAATATTCTCCTGCAAATTTTAGACGATGGTCGATTGACTGACAATAAAGGTCATGTGGTATCTTTCAAAAACGCAGTTGTTATCTGTACTTCAAATATTGGTACCAAAATTATCCAAGACGAACTTCTGAAATATTGGGAAAAAGAAGT
>CAYLXX010000040.1:0-4047 GCA_964387955.1 uncultured Gammaproteobacteria bacterium | reverse complement strand
GTTTCGGATCATGCCACGCCCATATGTACAAAATGTGCCTCTAAGAGTTTAAGAGAAATCGCCGATACACCAAAAGAAGAAAGACTGTACGATCATCAAGGAATTAACCCATCTATCATGCATAATTAACCTATGAATTACACACCGCTTGACCTTAAACGATTCCATCATCCACAACATGTGAAAGGACCAATGCTTGTATTTATAAGTATTATTTTGCTTGGGCTTCTGGCAGCACTTCTTATAATCTTTCTTAAAGATATCCTGTGAGCTATGCTTATTTTCTTGCGCAGATTGCTTTAATTTACATTCTTTCAAGAAGAAATATTAACGAATTTTTTCAGACAGCATATTTTTTTCTCCGAAAAGAGACATTGGCATATTTTTGCATTGCTTTTATTTTTTTCCCAGGTACTTTAGTTCATGAAGCTGCCCATGCGGTGATGGCTTTAATACTTTTTTTGAGAGTTCGATCGGTAGAATTATTCCCTCATAAACAAGGCAATGGATTGCGATTGGGAAGTGTGTTATATGAAAAAAAAGACCCTGTAAGAGCACTAATTGTAGGTATTGCGCCTTTTTTTGCCGGTATATTATTTTTTTGGATCATTGCCAATTTTAAATTATTTACAATTACAAACTTTTATCTGTCTCTGGCAGTTGGATATCTGATTTTTGCAATATCTTCGACTATGTTTTCTTCCAAGCAGGACTTAAAGGATATTTTGATTGCATCACCAATACTCTTAATCATTTTCGGTTTAGTGTATGTGGTATTTGGATGGGGATGGTTGAAATTTTTTTCACCTTCAATCGAATCATTTTTACAATACATAAATCTGTATTTGCTCTTTTGCGTGATTATTCATATAATCCTCTTTATAACGCTCAGAACTTTTAATAATGTTTTTATTAGGCGATAATATGAACCTTGCACAGAGTATCAAGATCGGGACATCTGGAAACGAACAAACTATTCAAGGCCCGCTTGTAGGGATCAATAGCGTCGCTGATCTTATAAATAGAGTTTTGCCTTTCGTACTAATCATAGGAAGTGTAATTCTTTTGCTTGTTCTTATCTGGGGCGGTTTTGATTATATGACCTCAGCCGGAAATCCAGAGAAAACTAAATCTGCCCAAGCAAAGTTTACTACTGCTATCATCGGCTTTCTCCTTATTGTTTTTGCTTTTGGCATAACTAAACTTATTACATATATACTCGGGTTTCAGAGCTTTTTTTAACTTCAAATATGTCGCACATGCAAGATGAGTCGATTATTGTCATGTCCGTTGGGGGAAGTTTGATAGTGCCGCCCGCTGGAATTGATATCGCTTTTTTAAAAAGATTAAATGACTTTGTGAGAGGTTATGTCAAAAAGGGCAAGAAATTTTTCCTTATCACAGGAGGAGGGACCACAGCACGACTGTATCAGAAAGCAGCCAAGGAAGTTATCGGTCACCTTACAGAAGAAGACATCGATTGGCTGGGAATTCATACCACTCGCTTAAACGGTCAGTTATTGAGGACTATTTTTGTCGATATTGCCCATCCTCGTGTAGTTGAAAATTACGAACACAAACTAGAGAATTGGAATGAATCAGTTGTTATTGGTGCTGGGTGGAAGCCTGGACACTCCACAGATTACGATGCAGTGTTGCTGGCCCGTGACTACGGTGCGCATACAATCATGAATCTTTCCAACATTGACTGGATATATGATAAAGATCCCAAGAAATTTCCCGATGCCAAAAAAATAGAGAAAACTACTTGGGGTGAATATACCAAATTAGTTGGTGATACATGGTCGCCGGGTCTCAATACTCCTTTTGATCCGATTGCTTCTAAATTAGCTCACGAATCGCAGTTGGCAGTCATTATTACCAACGGCAATGATTTTGATAATCTGCAAAATATCATCGACGGCAAAGATTTTACAGGAAGCGTAATCGGGCCATGACCTGGTACAATTGAAGGTATGCTTTTGACGAAAATTAGACTTCATCAGTTTCGTAACTTCGACGAAAAAGAATGCCAAATTAATCCATTTCTCACAGTGATCATAGGCGATAACGCTCGGGGTAAAACCAATATTTTGGAAGGAATTTATTTTTCTATAGTTGGATCAGGCTTTCGTGAATCGCGTGAGGAAGAATTATTACAGTGGGGAAAAGATACGGCGATTGTTGAAACTTCCTGGAATGATGAAGACGCAGGTTTTTTATTTCAAATACATTTACAAAATCATCAAAAGCCAACCGAGAAAAAATTTTACGTCAATAAAGCCAAAAAAACCGCTCCTGCTTATCATCAATACCTTACAAAAAGTGTGTTATTTGCTCCAGAGCATATTTTGATCATATCCGGATCACCCGATATTCGCCGCGATTATTTTAACCGTTTGATTTCTCAAGTTGATTTGCAGTACAAAAAGAAACTTACCAATTACGAACACGCATTGCGAAAACGTAATAAAGTGCTTGAGTTACATAGAGATGAAGTGAGTTTAAAAGAAGAATTAAAATTTTGGGACGAATATCTTATTGAACAAAGTGCGTATATTACTCAGAAGCGGCAGGAATATATAGATTACTTAAATAAAAACCAGGAGATTGATAAGAGATCATTTGAAATAAATTATTTAAAAAACGAGTTTACTAAAGAGCGATTGAAAGAGAGTTTTGAACTAGAAAAAAGAATCCGCAAAACTACCATCGGTCCTCAGAAAGACGATTTTGCAATTTACTTGAGCGAAGAAGGGGTGAGTGAGAATGTTCATCACTATGGTTCACGCAGTGAACAACGATTGGCAGTGTTTTGGTTGAAGTTAAACGAGATCAAATACTTTGAAGAAACTTTCACAAAAAAACCAATTTTGCTCCTTGACGATATTTTCTCAGAGCTTGACACAAAAAATAAGAAGTTAGTTCTCGATCTGGTGCAGAAATATCAAACAGTCTTAACTACAACTGAAAAAGAGCTACTCGAACTAGCAGATATGCCTAAGTCTGTCATAAATATATAACTGCGTATTCAATACATAAAAATATTATTTTGTCGCAGATACTCGATTGAGATTTAAATGACCCCCCGCGGGTTTGGCGTTGGAATCAAGCGTGGAGTGACCTAAGTTTAAAATTGACTTATTCAGGATCATATTATATAAATAGGTAAACATTAATATGAAAATTGATATGAAGAAAATATTTATCCTTGTCTCTGTTCTCTTCATTCTTGGTTTTCTCCATCAAATAAAAAATAATCATGTAGTTTTTGCACAAACTCCTTCTTGTCAATCTGACTTAAACAAAGATGGTGTTGTAAATGATTTAGACTTCAATATTTTAAGGGGTGAATATGGCATGAAGTGTAGCATTCTCCCAAGTCCAACATCTGGTGAACAAAAACAGCTTAGGATTTATGACGCTAATAATCAAGAGATGGGTATTTTAATGAATTTTACTGGTAATATTATATTTTTCAATACGACTGTGAATAAAGTTATTACCTTGGTAGGAGGTAATCAGATGAGTAGGGAAGATGTTTGGTACCAAACTAATGATTGTTCAGGTACGGCTTATAGATCAAGTAGTGTTGCTATTGGTAATGAAATAAATACTCTTTTTTCAGCAGCTCCAGACAGATATTTTGTAATTAATCCAACAAACGGTGTTCAGCATTTAACGCTACATTCACTTTTGCGATGGAACGGTGAATTGAATTGTTTGGTGAGTACTGAAAATAATGATTTTGTTCAATTAGATCCAGTAACTCTTCCGTTTACTGAACCAGCCGCAGCCCCACTTCTAATAAAGTATCAGTAAATCGGCTTGTTTGGGTAAGGCGTGTTCACAGTCGCTCCTGCGACACAAGCCGTAAGACCTTGTGATATTTTACATCTTTAAATATATTTGTCGATAGACGATAATCTACAAGTAATTTCTAGAACTCTTGCAAATCGAGACAAAACAGGGTAGTCTGATCTATACCTACTAAAAATATGAGAAGGAAAAAAGAGTCGCCATTTGCACTGGCGGCTTTTACTATTG
>CAYLXX010000039.1:0-7034 GCA_964387955.1 uncultured Gammaproteobacteria bacterium | reverse complement strand
TGCGGTGGTAGTTCAGCGGTAGAATGTCTCCTTCCCAAGGAGAAGGTCGCCGGTTCAAATCCGGTCCACCGCTCCAGACGGGATGCTTATCAAAATTTGAGCAATTTAGCTTCAAAATCCTGTATAAAAGAAATTTTAAATTGACAATGAATGCTTTTTATGAATTAATGATATTTAATGGATAATTCTCATCAGACTCCTAAATCAGGAAACAACATTCCCACAGCACAGCCTTCTCAAAAATCATTTACTCCATTTATTTTTTGGGGAATATTGCTATTAATCCTTGTTGCAATAGGAGCTTATTACCTTGGAGTAAGTAATCGAACAACCTCTATACCACCTCAAATCTTACAAATTCAGCCATCTCCAACAACTGCAAATAATAATATGATTATTTCAACTAATCCAACCCAAATTATTTCACGATCGCCGACACCAAGTATAAAAAAAATGCAGCTCGAGTCTACTGAAGGTTGGCAAACTATAACCTATAAAGGAGTCTCGTTTAAAATTCCCCCTAAGGCGGCATTTGAGAATGGGTATTATTACTATGATGCTAGTTTAAGACCTAATATCTCTCCAACACAAATAGATGTGGAACAATACAGTGGCGGTTCAAGAAGAGAACAATTTTTAGGAAATACATCATATAATGATTGTCATTGGATGTTTGAAGACGCGTATTTTGGAAACGTGGAGGCTTTACAGATTGCCGCAGATGGAGGGTTTTGTCAGGGAGGAAATGTTGGAGGTATAGTAACTATTGCTGGAGATAAGTTTGTTATTTTTAGGGGTTTGTATTATGACTTAAATACTAAAATTATACCCAATAACCTCACTTGGAATTCGGTTGTTTCAACTGTACAGCTTGCTCATTAGTTTTTTCTAATTCCTTCAGACATGAAAATTTCAACTTTCTAATGCATATATCTACTTTAACTTGTTAGATGAGCTAGAAATTCCATCAAAAGCGGTTCAAATAAATGTCCGTAGCCCGCTCCAGATGGGATAGTTGACGCAAAATTAGCTTCGAAAATACCTCTTGACATACTTCACTATTCATAGTAAACTATGAACTATGAATATATCAACCAGGCATGATAAACTACAATCCACACCGGATTTAATCCTTAATGAGATTAAATACCATGATGGAGTAAGGGCATATGATCTTCAAAAAAAACTGCAGCTTAGTAATGTTACAATACATAAGCACCTTAAAAAACTAGTTGCACAAGGGATACTTCAAAAAAGAGGTAAACCACCTCTAGTTCTTTATGTACTAACACCAAAACAGCAAACAGTAACATTCACCGCTCGCGCATCAATACTTAGTGCAGATACAGCAGAATATATCAGCGCTCATTATCTGTATATAACTCCTCTGGGAGAAATGGTATATGGAATTGACGGATTCAGAGAATGGCTAAGATCGATAAAAGATGAAGAAAAATTTGTCACATTGGCTAAGGAGTATGTACAAACAAGTCAAAAGGCAGAAGCTCATCGCTCAGATAAAGGATGGATTGATGCAACAGAAAAACTGAAGACGACATTTTCCAGTAATAATATAAAGAAGCTTTACTATGCAGATTTTTATAGCATTCCTAAATTTGGAAAAACAAAACTAGGACAACTTGTTCTCTATGCAAAACAGTCTCAAAACAAAGAGCTAATTGACCTTATTATTCAACAGGTTAAACCTATCATTGAAAAGATAATTGAAATACACCATATAGATACCATAGTATTTATTCCTGCAAGCGTGCCTCGACGAATACAATTTATGCAAGAATTTGCAGATAAACTCACTATCCCTCTACGTACTTTTCAACTTATTAAGTCATATAAGGGCGATATCATTGTTGCTCAAAAATCGCTTTCAAAGCTCGAAGAAAGGATAATGAATGCTCGAGATACTATTTTTACAAAATCTTCACTTCCAATAATCGCTGATAATGTTTTGTTAATTGACGATGCAGTAGGTTCTGGAGCAACATTAAATGAAACTGCCAAGAAATTACAGCCTTCCGGAACAATCATCGGATTTGCTATTGTGGGTAGTATTAAGGGATTTGAAGTCATACGAGAAGTCTGATATCCTCCTCTGTTGGTTGAAATAGCTCATGAGCTTGTTAAAATAGGAAAGAAATTCAATCAAAAGCGGTTCAAATAAATGTCTATAGCCTGCTTTAGACGGAAAACCTACATTTTATAGAATGGATTATGTTGTAATGGAAAGTAGAAATTATTTCTCCCTTTTTACTCCCGGGAAATATTTTTCTATCGGGAAACTAGCGTCTCCCCATCTCTGATTGATAAATGCTGCGCCATTTTTAGGAGGAAGGATGGTTATGCCAAACTTAAGCATTTCGGCCTGAGAAGCAAACTTAATGCTCTTTGCTCCCTGGGCAATTCTAATGTAAAATTCTTTTAAATCGCCTTCCCTATCCATTCTTTCCAGATCTTGAAAACTGAGTCCAGCCTGCTTCATTATTATATCGAAATTATTAAAGTCATCTATTGTTCCATATGATATGGCGTAGGGTAGACTGTAAGTTTTGCTCAAATGTATAGCTCTAGCATCAGTAAAAAATTCCTTGAGGTCTGTTAGTCCAGAGATACATGTTCCACATGATGGCGGTGAATTAAATACAACACTAAAATTTTCCACTTGAGCAGTTTTGGTTTCTGCCGGTAATATACCTTTATTCATCAAATCTACAAATATATCTTTGTCAATTGGTTTTAATGCCCTATTCATCTCTAAATCATAATGAGTTAATTCATGCAGTAAAGTACTTCTCATTTGTACGGCCGGAGTGAGAGGTTGACTTGAAATTCCATGATCATCAGAAGTATATTGCAACAAAGGGGATGTTGTTATAACGTTAACTATATTATCATTAATATTATCAAGACTTAAAAAGATATAATTATCCTCACTCCTCAATCCATAGGCAAGAGGAGCCGACTGTATCGCTTTCAATTGTTGAGGAGTAATCTGAATATTCGGATAGTCAATTAGTAATTGGGACAAGTCTAAACCGTTTTCATTAAAAGCTCTTTTACCAACAGGTGGTCTTATAAAAATAATTCTTGAAAGTATTTCATCTTTCGATAAAGAGGAGTCTGATGATTCAATATAAAAATCTACGATATTAGCTGCTAGGGTTTTTGCCTGTTCAAAGCTAAGCCGTTTGTCACCAATAGCTTGTTCGAATTGCCTAATTCTTTTTTCTGCTGTTTCAAATTTTTGAGTCTCTGCGACAGCAGTTGAAAAGGCTGATCCGGATAATATGGGGGCTTCAGTAGGTAATGGTTTAAGGGCGTGTTCGGGAGTCGGAGTTAATTGAGAATTTTCGTAAACAAAAGGTGTTCCAACCTTTGATGGGGGAATTTCTTTATCGTTTGTATTCTGTTTGTGATGAAGATTAGACGTATCACCAGATGAAATTCCTCCAATTACAACCCCTATTCCTGCAATCTTTGCTATCCTCTTGATTAGTGCATGTTGATCAGGCATTTGTGATGAAGTTTGATTCTGATTTTCTCCTTGCTCTGTCATAATAAGTGTATTAACTATTATAAATAGTACAAGTTAGTTAATTAATTCACAACATGCACATACCAGGATGATAATGTTTGACAAAAGGTTTTATCGTCATGAAGCTGTGAAGTTGACAGTAGTTTCATTTTTTAACCTCCTCGTCTTAATATGATTCTATTAACTTGATAATATGAGACAGAAATTCAATCAAAAGCGGTTCAAATAAATGTCCGTAGCCCGCTCCAGAGGGGCTATTTAAATTGCAAACCAATGAATTAAGAAGAACGATAAAAACGAACATATTTACGCGAAACTACTTAAATGACTGACAATTTCCATTAAAGAAGAACTAAGGGGGATCACTATGGCGCCGTTTTTTTTGGGCCAACCCTGAGAAGCTAATGTTTTGTTTGAATAGATTTTTTTACCAGTGACTTCTTTGCCAAACCAGTAAGGAGGATTGTATGCCTGCCCTTTTTTTTTCGAGGTAAATTCAACTTCGGCCACAACTTTACCAGCTAGTTGGAGGCCCTCAACATATACGTCAAGATGAATCTTGTTTCCTGATTTATCTGGTATAAAAAAACGCAACTTTTTCAACTGCCGGTCTTGAGTTAACAACCATTCCTGAGAAAATATTTCTTCATCAATAATCTCTTCCTTTTCAACTCTAACCATACCTCTCCCCTCTTTCGTTGTTCGAGTATAGAAGATTCCATCGGTACCAACAGCTTTTCTGAGACGTATGCCTGCTGGTGTATACCCTTGTTCAAAAAGTTGACAGGGATAGTGCTCAAAACCTTCAGGTACTGAAGTCACCAAATACTTCCGTTCAATTTCGAGGGTCGGCTTGACTGGCGACTCTCGGTTATACAGACTCATTTCGATCGAACTACTCATAGATTTTCCCGTCTCCACTCCTTTTTATGATGCCTTCCTCGATTGGTTAACTGGTGAAATGTCACCGGTTCAAAGGTGATACGGTTAAGGATATCTTCAATAGAGGATTGAGCCTCATCGGGCAAAACTTCTTTGCTGTGGGAGGGTTGCAGATAATGCTGAGCTGGTAAGCCGCCTCTTTTGTTTTTCCCTTCCCCAAGGCGCTGTTTTTTTGTTAAGTTGATGCCAAGAACAAGAGGCATTTCCACTTTCAGTATTGTTAGTGCATTATAGAAAATAGTTTTCATTTCTTTTTCGGTTGTCCCTTTTTTAATTTCTGAGCCTTCAACAAATTTAGACACTAATTGATTATTGTCTATTGCTGTATCGACTGATACCGAGTCTTTAAGTGCACGAAGTGCATGGGCTGGTGCGCCTACCCACAATACTTGACCATCAATTATCGCCGCCACTTTAAAAGAAATTTTTTAAACTGTTCTTCTAATTGGTAAGCAATTCGTTCTATCACGAAAGAATTATAGGGTAACAAAAAGGTATTAGCAATGTTTAACTCGCCAACCAACCCTCTTTAATTTGTGTAAAATAACTATAGCTAGTACCTATGATCGTCCAACCATCTTTTTTTGACTCGATCGAAGATATTGTTGTTGGGTTTTTTCACAATCATCCGCTTATTGGACCGATGATGTTACTTTTTGGTGAAGAGGCTGGAGTGCCTCTCCCTGTACCAGGAGATGTCTATATTGCCTATGTTGGGTACCAAGTCCTCAAAGGCGTTATATCCTATGCACTCGCGTTTTTCATCCTGATGGTGGCAATATTATGTGGCTCGACTATCCTTTATTTTTTGTCATCTTTCTTCGGCAAGACAATCGTGCTCAGATTCGGTAAATATATTCATCTGAATGAAAAAAAAATTATCTATCTTGAAAAAAAATTTCGCAAGTATGGTGCCTGGGTGATCGTTTTTGGACGTCATATACCGGGATTGCGTATTCCAATCACCATTTTTTCAGGGATATCAAATGTGCCGTATAAAACATTTATTCTCAGTGAAGCAGTTTCAGTGGTAGCCTGGATCTTAATATTTTTGCAGGTTGGTGTAAAGTTGGGGAAGAATATCAAGTTTTTGTTTCACAGCCATCTGTCTTTTTTTCTGTTTCTTCTGATTCCCATTACTCTCACCATTATCACCGTCATTTTTGGCAAATTTATACCAGAGGATAATGAATAAGCTTAGCGACTTTTATTTTTTAACAAGTTTATACACTGCGCCAGATTTGTCATCGGAAATATAGAGACTTCCCTCAGGATCAAATGCCAAATCAACCGGTCGCCCGAGTGCTTCTGAACCTTGTAAAAAACCAGTAATAAAATCTGACTCCCCAACAATCTGTTCTCCTTGCACTTTCATACGAACAATTTTATACCCGATAGGAGTTGTTCTGTTCCAGGAGCCATGATAGGCCACGAGTAAATCACCTTGCCACTCTGCAGGCATCTGGCTTGAGTTGATAAACGTCAGGCCAAGCGGTGCTGAATGGGCGGCAATTTTAAAAATAGGACTGATTGTTGAGTCGCAGTAGTTGGCTGATTTGCCATTAAATGTTTTATCATACAGTTTATCGCCGTAGCAGACCGGCCAGCCGTAGTCGGCACCTTCTCGTAAGATATCAATCTCATCAGGAGGTGTCTCATCGCCCAGGTAGTCGCGTCCCATCTCGGTCGCCCAGATCTGATCAGTTCTGTCGTTTAAAGCGATAAAAACGGCATTTCGCAAGCCTTTGGAATAGACATGGGGGTTGTTACCGTCTCGATCAGTAGCAATGACCGTCGCTAACCACGAATTAGCCTCAAAACAGGTATCACAGGTTGATCCAAGCGACATATACAGTCTCCCTTCTTTGTCCATCGCAAGGCTCCGGGTAAAGTGGCGACCGCCTGACGGTAGTTTCAGAAGCTCTTTATCAAGCGTGGTCGTCAGAGTATTTTCATCACAGATGTAACGAACAAGACGTGTCTCCTCGGCGACAAAAAGCTCGTTATGATCACCTGTCCTGTTAAATAACAAGCCATGGGGTTTATTGAGCCCGTTGATTACTGTGACTGCCTCATCTGCAATCCCATCCTTATTTTTGTCAGGTAACGCGACAACTTTCCCCTGGCCTGTGAGAGAAACAAGGAGCGTACCCGCAGGTGAAAATTCAAGATCCCGAGCTCCAGGTGTATCTTTGGAGAAGAGGCCCATCTGATAGCCTGCCGGTAGCTTCAACGGCGTATTCACCGCCTCGCCGATCTTGGCTGAGACAGGTTGGGTTTCCTCTTGATTAAGGATCGAAGCAACACTCCGAGAAGGTAAAAGAGATGGTCGCAAATCACCGTAATGAGCTTTTATATAGAAATAGCCAACGATGGCAACTATAGCAAGAAGAATTAAAAAGAGAATTTTTTTCATACTCTCAATACTTTCAGTATATCAGTTTTGAAATTTATACGATAGTGATGCTATAATGAGAATGCAGTGCCGATATAGCTCAGCTGGTAGAGCAATGCTTTCGTAAAGCAGAGGTCGTCGGTTCGA
>CAYLXX010000038.1:0-7658 GCA_964387955.1 uncultured Gammaproteobacteria bacterium | reverse complement strand
GATTCCCACAAGGTTTGCCGTGCCTCGTGGTACTTGGGACATCCACCAGGGTAGTTCTTCATTTCAAATACCAGGCTGTCACTGTCTATGGCCGGCCTTTCCAGACCGTTCTTCTATAAAAAACTACTCCCTACTGTGGGCCCGCAACACCAATCTTGCGACTGGTTTAGGCTGTTCCGCGTTCGCTCGCCGCTACTGACGGAATCTCATATGATGTATACTCCTCTAGCTACTTAGATGTTTCAGTTCGCTAGGTTCCCTACTTGACTTACGCCAAGTACATCTCGATTACTCGAGACGGGGTTACCCCATTCGGAAATCAACGGTTGATAGCGCCTGTTTAAGGGCTCACCGTTGGTATCGCGCTCGAACACGCGTCCTTCTTCGGCTCAAACTGCCAAGGCATCCTCCAATGGCATTACTTCTCCTAATCTCTTTCGTTAGTTTAAAAAAATTACTGCATCCATCTGCTCTAGATAGATACAGTTTGTTATTGATTTACCTACTTACTACGCCCACACCATTTTTGTCTCATCTTTTGTGTGGACCGCAACCAGCAATTTCAAAGTACAGGCTTCGTAAAACAAGCGTAAACGTACAAATTATTGTCCGCTTCGTGCCTGTTTTCTGCCTCGGAACCATTTGTGGACCTATGGGGAGTCGAACCCCAAACCTTCTGAATGCAAATCAGACGCTCTAGCCAATTGAGCTATAGGCCCGGGTGAACTCCAGCCACATCATGTGGGCCAGAAATTAATTGTAAATCAATTCGTGTTCAAGTCAATAAGATTCTTCCAACCGTTCAAAATATCGTAATTGTCGATATGTATTCCTTTGACGGCTGTTAGGAGAGCAGTTAGTGTTGTCTCCGAGTGCCTTTAGGAAAGATTTTTAGACATGTATGACTATTGTACCTTAGAGGCTCAAGCTTGTCAAGAAGCTTTACGTAAATTTCCAGCAAGACTTACTCCCCTTTGAAAAAGGGTCTCAAGCTCAGGTAAAGAAACTTTAAGATGCTGAGCAATGACTTCTGTTGATACGCGTCTGCGCCCGAGTAGGTAAGCTTCAAGCGATCGTACTTTTTTTCGACCCGAACTGTACATTGATCTAACTTGAACGAATTCCAGTTGCAGATTGTGTTCGATAGCTCTATCCTCTACTCCTTGCTGCTTGAGCATGAGTACTTCGTATTCCAGCGGTTCTAAGACTGATTTGAGTGCTTCTTCCATTTCAAGACAGTGTTCCCTAGTGTAAATTTTCACCTGATCGTCAAAAAAATCCGTTTCTTTTAAGGGGAAATGGAGAGAATTGGTAATTTCCTCCCTTGTATGGCCGTGTTCGAGCAATTTTAATAACCGTGAGGTTTTGAGTTTACCCCTGGCAATTTCGCTAATCGTGCTCACATTTCTTTCGGAGACACTGATTTGATGGGCAATATCCCGCAATGTATCTCCTTTTTTTTGGGAAAAAAGGGTAAAGTACTCTTCGTCGGAAAGAGTATTAAGTATGTCGCGCCTGGATCTATGCATGGTTGTATCGGTGACACCCAAAACGTGAGTGATTGTTTGAGAAGTATGACGATTTTCATTATAAAAATCATTATTGGAGAGCATTTCAATTTGACCTTTTTTAATATATTCCTTTGCTTTATTCAGAGGCAATCTCATTATGAGTGCAATAACTCGAGGGCCCAATCGACCTTCGGTTAACAGCTGAAAGGCTGTGATGGCTTGAACTCGTTGCTTACCCGCTCTCACACGATACGCTGCACTATCCCATGAAGTATTCGTAGCCTGAGCGATTTGATGCAAATCAAAACCATTTTGTCTGTAAAGGAGGGCAGTGAATTCCTCAGGTATGACCTTATTTCGTAAAGAATTATTCATAATTCTTCTAGTTCTTGGTGAAACGACGGAATCTGTCATTTCCAGAACATTGTCCCACTCTATTGGGACGAGGAGTGTATTTTGGATTTCAATGTCCGAATAACCTTCATGTTGAAGTGTTTTTCGTCGCACAAGATCGAATTTGGAGTGAATTGCTTTTATGCGGTGGGTAATAGTGGGTATGGCTAATTTAAGTGATTTTGACATTTCGACGATTCCCAGTCCTTGAAGTCTACACGCATAAATTTCATATTCAGAGGTTGTTAGAATTATTTGGGCTTTTTGCTCAATTCTTTCTCGGAATGTGTTTGCATCTGCTTCCGAAAATACAACGCCGTGTTTTAACTCCTCCCTTGCCCGACGATTTCTTGATTTAAGCGCACCATGCGTTACTCCAAGCATTTTCGCTGCCTCTCTGTCTGTGCTTGTTTGCGATGAAACGAGCAAAGATTGCATATTTTGTTTATGAGGGCTGAGTTTCATGAGATACAATGCCTCATCAAGCTCAACGCGCGTTATGACGTCATCCTCAAAGGGTCGAGGTACTGCATACTCCTCAGATTCATATTCGGCAAGTGGCTCGTTCGCATGAGACTTTTTTCTTAAGGTACTAATGGCTTTATTATGAATGACTCGATAAAACCAGGCCGGTGTGACTTCTTTCAGGTTATGTTTCATATCTTGCTCGACAGCTTGCAAAAAAGCATAGCTTACAAGATCCTGAGCTTCTTCTTCGGACCGCATTAGGCGATAACCATAAGCAAACAACTTGCTATAGCTAGTAGAAAATATTCTTGTTATATCGTTAAACTGAATATCGTTGCTGGGAGTATATGATGGAACTAATTCTGGTTGTGACATATTCCATAAATTAAAATCCATTCTACTCCGAGCAGCAAACTTGTCAAGCGTATTTGATTCCCTTGCATCACAGATATTCTTTCCTCTATATTGAATGTATGCAAAATAAGTTTATTGTCTGGTTTGAGGAGGTAGGCAAAGAGGATGTTGGTATAGTCGGCGGTAAGGGAGCCAATCTTGGTGAAATGACCACTGCTCACTTACCGATTCCATATGGATTTGTAGTTACTTCCTACGCTTATTTTCATTTTATAAAAGGCGCCCAGCTTGAAAAGAAAATTCACGATCTGCTCTCAATCGTCAATTTCGATAACCCGCACGAGCTGCAACAAGCTTCAAGCCATATCCAAGATTTGATCATCAAGTCGGCTATGCCGCCAGAAATAGCCAAAGAAGCCATCAAATACTACGAAAAATTACCCGAAAAAGAAGCTCAATATAGCAAGCGTGATCTGGGGTTTCTGGAAAAAACCATTCACAGCCTCAAATTTGCCTATCAGCCGCCACTTGTGGCGGTGCGCTCTTCGGCCACTGCCGAGGATTTGCCAGGAGCATCATTTGCAGGTCAGCAAGAGACGTATCTTAACGTCAAAGGCGAAGCCCATCTTTTGCAGAAAATTAAAGAGTGTTGGGCGTCGCTGTTTACTCCTCGTGCAATTTACTATCGGCACGAACAAGGGTTTGATAAATTTAAAGTAGGTCTAGCTGCAGTTGTGCAACGGATGGTGCAATCTGATAAATCAGGAATTGCTTTCAGTATTGATCCGGTAACGAATGATAAAACTAAGATTGTCATCGAAGCTATTTTTGGTTTAGGTGAATATATTGTGCAAGGTAAGGTAACTCCAGATCACTATGAGGTCGATAAACGATCGTTTGTAGTCTTAAAAAAAGAAATCAAACACCAGGGAGTCAAATATATTAAATCTGGCAGTGACAATCGAGAGGTTAAGCTCAGCAGTGCCGAAGGAAATTTACAAAAACTCTCCGATGAGGAACTTGAAGAAGTAGCTATACGCGTTAAACAAATCGAAGATCACTACTATTTTCCTCAAGATATCGAGTGGGCGATCGAAAAAGGTCAAGTATTTGTGGTACAGTCAAGGCCGATTACCACCATCAAAAAGGAAGGCGCTCCGGCACAAGAAGGACAAGCCGGCAAAAACACTCCGATTGTTATTGGTGCTCCTGCCTCGCCTGGTATTGGTGTGGGCGAGGCCAATGTTATCCACTCTCCCTCTGAAATAGATAAAATTAAAAAAGGCGATGTTTTGGTGGCGCCTCAGACAAACCCTGATTATGTGCCTGCTATGAAGCGGGCGGCCGCCATCGTCACTGAGAAGGGCGGCCGCACCTCACACGCTGCCATAGTTTCGCGTGAGCTGGGCATTCCTGCAGTCGTTGGCGCCGAATCAGCCACAACAAAACTTAAAAATATTGGCGTGGTATCGGTTGATGGAGCAGCCGGCGAAATTTACAAAGGTGCTATCGCCAGAGCGAAAAAAGACAATCACGAAGGCATCGAGTCACTTGGTGTCAAAGGTCCACGTATCAAAACCAACACCAAAGTCTATGTCAATCTAGCCGAGCCAGAAGAAGCTTATAAAGTTGCTCAGATGGATGTTGATGGCGTCGGACTCCTAAGAGCAGAATTTATGATTGCAGGCATCGGCGAACATCCGCGATCTTTTATTAAACATGGAAGGCAAGATGAATTTATCCAAAAACTAGCCCATGACATGGAGCTTTTTGTGAAGCATTTTACTCCCCGCCCGATCATATATCGTGCGACTGATTTTAAGACTAACGAGTATAGACATCTCAAAGGTGGAGAATCCTATGAAGGCCATGAGGAAAACCCTATGTTAGGATTCCGCGGTGCCTCCCGTTACATCGAAAACCCAGAAGTATTTGCACTTGAGCTAAAGGCTATCCAAAAAATTTGGGAAAAAGGCTACAAAAATTTGCACCTGATGATTCCTTTCATGCGCGCACCATGGGAGCTCATTGAGATTAAAGAAATGGTGCGCGAACATGGACTACTTTCACTGCCTGAATTTAAACTAGAAATTATGGTTGAGGTGCCAGCTTGTGCTCTGCAACTTGAAGATTTTATTAAAGTAGGTATTGATGGAGTCTCGATTGGCACCAATGATTTGACGATGATGCTTCTGGGAGTCGATCGAGATAACGAAAAAGTGGCTAAAATCTATGATGAACGAAGTCCTGCGGTCGTATCAGTGCTGGAACATATTGTCAAAACCTGTCGGGAAAACAACATTACCTGTTCTATCTGTGGACAGGCTGCTTCAGATTACCCCCAACTTGTGGAAAAACTTGTTCGACTGGGAATAACCAGTGTTTCCATCAATCCTGATGTTGTCTACAAAACTCGTAAGTTAATTCACGATATCGAGAAAGAACATGGCAAACATTAAATCGCTGCATGCGTATGAGATCATCGATTCCCGCGGGTATCCGACTATTGAAGGGAAGCTAGTGCTTGATAATGGCATGGAGGTAGTCAGCTCTGTGCCTGCAGGTACCTCGATTGGTAAATACGAAGCAGTTGAACTGCGCGATCATGATCCCAATCGCTTTGATGGTATGGGAGTGAGCCAAGCAGTTAATTATATTAATACCTTATTAGCTCCTAAGCTGGTAGGTTTTTCTCCTCTTAAACAAAGAGAGATAGATTATTGGCTTATTAAAGCCGATTCCACACCCAACAAAAGTAAATTAGGTGCTAACACTATGCTGGTTGTATCTGAGCTGATGGCAAAGGCAGCGGCGCAAGATCAAGGAATTCCTCTCTTTCGCTACATCGCCAAACTCTATGAGGCTCTTTTTAAGACGTCTATCAAAATCGAAAAAATTCCCTCGCCAATTTTTAATATTATCAACGGCGGAAAGCACGCTAATAATAATCTAGAGTTTCAGGAATTTCAGGTTATACCTTCGACGTCTTTTAGTTTCAGTAAGGCCTACCAGATGGCAGTGGAAGTGTTTCACGAACTACAACGGGTACTTGCCTACCGCAACGCCAATATTTCAGTAGGAGAAGAGGGAGGCTTTAGTCCGAATTTGAGTACCAATCTTGACGCACTTGAACTATTGCACGAAACATTTATCCAAAAAAACCTTAAAACCGGCGTCGATATCTTCTTTGGGCTCGATATCGCCGCCTCCCATTTCCTCAAAAACGGTAAATATGTTATCAAGGACAAACCGCATCCTTTATCCAAAGCAGAATATATGGAATTTGTCATTCACGTTGTACAAACGTATTCGCTCCTGACACTTGAGGATCCTTTGGAGCAAGATGACTGGGAAGGTTGGCACGAATTGTTTGGCAAATTGTCAGATAAACTGTATATGATCGGCGATGATCTGTTAGTCACCAATAAAGAGAGACTTCTCAGAGCTGTAAAGGAGAAATCATGTTCGACAATTCTGGTTAAACCTAATCAAATTGGTACTGTGACCGAAACTTTGGAAGTAGTTGATGTCGCCAAAAAAAATAATTTCAATTTTATTGTGTCTCACAGATCAGGTGAGTCTAATGATTCATTCATTGCCGATTTTGCAGTGGGACTCCAGGCAGATTTTGTGAAATTTGGCGCTCCTTCTCGAGGAGAACGTGTGGCCAAATACAATCGATTGTGGCAGATTGAACGCGAAGAATTAAAAGCGGCCTAAACCAAATTCCTTATTGTAAGCTTCTTCAACGCCATCAACTTTTTGTAATCCACGTTGCAGTTTGTGTCGCTTACCAATTAGTTCGTTGGCAAGGGTATGTTGCGCATCTTTATTCAGACTATCCCAATCCGATTCTTCATATCCCAAACTTTGAGCATCAGAATTTTTAAGATTCTTGACAAACACGAAGGCAACGTCCAACTGTTCAGCGTCAAGCGGCGCATTAATTACTTCTCCTTTGGCTTCGCCAACAACTGAATATTGCCCGGAGGTAAAATTTAGACTATAAAGGAAATCGGTACCTCTTCCAAAATCCATTTGTAGTCCATTAGATCCTCTATAAATGGTAAATAGCTGGCGAGCATGTTCGATCTCAGCTTTAGATTGTGTTCGTTTAGTTTCTTTACTCATGG
The DNA here is from genome assembly GCA_964387955.1 of uncultured Gammaproteobacteria bacterium. Taxonomy (GTDB): domain Bacteria; phylum Patescibacteriota; class Microgenomatia; order UBA1406; family GWC2-37-13; genus CAYLXX01. The sequence continues at coordinate 799 of CAYLXX010000038.1, read as the reverse complement.
TGCAGCCTATTATAAAAGCCTTAACCCAGTTTTGCAAGGAGTGCTATAATGTATATCAATGATCGGTAAAATCAAGGGAACACTTGTTGAACTTCATCAAAATCAGGGTTTAGTAGAGACAAAAAGCGGCGTTTTTTACCAGGTATATCTGCCTCCCCAACTTTTATCGTTGCAGCTTCCTAAAGAGGTGGAAATTTATACCTATCTTCAAGTGCGGGATGACGCTTTAATTTTATTCGGGTTTGAGACCAAAAATCAGCACGATCTTTTTACGATGCTTTTATCTGTATCTGGGGTTGGACCTAAAACTGCTTTTTCTCTGATATCTTTTACTTCAAGCGATGAACTTCTTAGCGCAGTAAGAAACAATGATGTAGCTTATTTTTCCAAAGTTCCAGGTCTAGGTAAAAAAACAGCCATGAAAATTATTCTTGAATTATCGACCAAACTTAAGTCTGAATTTCAGATGAAAAACATGTATGATTCAGAAGAAGACAAAACTGTTATAGATGCACTCATTTCCCTCGGTTTTTCTACACAGCAAGCGCGCGAGACATTCAATAAGGTCCCTCGCGATCTTTCGGTAGAAGAAAAAATCAAGGAAGGTCTACGTATTGCCACTGCCAAAGACTAATTTGGTATAATTTTCCACTATGAATCAGGTGGAGGCGCTAGACAGATATACGTTAACAGGATCCACTCATAGTTATGAACACGTGGAGCGTGTTGCGCCATCCTACATAAAAAATGTTCTTAATCCCTTAACTCAGGAACTTTTTAGAACTCACCGATTCCAGGG
>CAYLXX010000037.1:0-7876 GCA_964387955.1 uncultured Gammaproteobacteria bacterium | reverse complement strand
GTACTAGTTCACTATCGGTCAGTTTGAGTATTTAGCCTTGGATCGTGACCGACCCAGCTTCCCACAAGGTTTGCCGTGCCTCGTGGTACTTGGGACATCCACCAGGGTAATCTCCGATTTCAAATACCAGGCTGTCACTGTCTATGGCTGCTTTTTCCAAAGCATTCTTTTATCGAAAATTACTCCCTACTGTGGGCCCGCAACACCTTCTCTTGCGAGAAGGTTTAGGCTGTTCCGCTTTCGCTCGCCGCTACTGACGGAATCTCATATGATTTCTTTTCCTCCAGGTACTTAGATGTTTCAGTTCCCTGGGTTCCCTCCATACCGATAAATCGGTAGGACACCGGTATTGCGACCGGCGGGGTTACCCCATTCGGAAATCAACGGTTGATAGCGCCTGCATGAGGGCTCACCGTTGGTATCGCGCTCCATCACGCGTCCTTCTTCGGCTCAAACTGCCAAGGCATCCACCATTGGCATTATTTCTCCTAATCTCTTTCGTTAGTTCATTCTTCGATGGTTACTAAGCATCAAGAATGTTAAAAATCGCCCATCTGCTCTTGATGGGCTCTGTTATATTGTTACCTACTTGGTCCGCCTACTTTAGTCTCATCTTGAGGCGGACTGCACCAGATTGTCAAAGTTCGGACTGTGTCTGAAAGATATGCGTCAATGTTCAAATTATTTGTACATTGTGTGTCTATCCTTCATCTGTGGACCTATGGGGAGTCGAACCCCAAACCTTCTGAATGCAAATCAGACGCTCTAGCCAATTGAGCTATAGGCCCAGGGGATCGTCCTTCCAGCCACAAACAGGGCCAGAATTTAATTGTAAAACAATTCGTTGGCAAGTCAATATGATTCTTTCAACCTTTCAAGTAATCGTAATCGTTGATTTTTTGCTTCCTTGAATGGCTGTTAGGAGAGCAGCTATGTGTCTCCAATAATGCCTTTAGGAAAGATTTTTAGACATGTGGCTATATATTATCAAACAAACACGCTTGAGTCAAGCAGAGAATCGTTACGTATGGTTTTCGGCTTCTTTTAAGATTCTTATCGCCTGCATTCTAGCTCGGTGCAGTTTAGTTTTAACATCGTTCACGGAGACTCCAAGTTCTTTAGCTATCTCTTTATAGGAATATCCTTGGGATTTTTTTACGAGTACTTCTTTTCTTAACGGGGGAAGACTATTTAGCACTAATTGTGCTAAGACTTGACCTTCAGCTTTGTTTTCATCGCTAATGACGATGTCTTCAGGGAGTGGTTCTTGGTTTCCATACGCTTGTTTATTCATTGTTTGATGATCTTCTTGGGATGGTTTGAGCTGTTCATATTTTGCTGAACTGCATTCGGACCGAATATAATCATAGTACGTATTTTTAAAAATCTTGTTGATCCACGGATTAAGATTGCCATAATGCATAGTTTCTTTGTGTTCGTACGCTTTCAGGACCGCAGTTGCGGTAATGTCTTCTGCATTTTCAGGTCCGACTCGGGGTGATATAGATCTCACAAGAATTGGGTAGAGATGAGTCATGAACTCAATCCAGACAGATTCTGATGTTAAATCTGGTACTAATCCTTGTTCATGAGTTTGTAGTGTTTCCATGAGAATATTATAGGCTACTATTGTGAAAATGCAAGTACACAATCTCTTGCATCCTTGTGTGCATTTCCTCTATAGTAACTGTATGCAAAAAAAATTCGTCGTGTGGTTTGAAGAGGTCAATAAGCACGATATTGGTCTTGTTGGTGGCAAAGGCGCCAACTTAGGAGAGATGACTACAGCTGACTTACCTATCCCCTACGGATTCATCGTTACCTCGCACGCCTATTTTTACTTTATCAAAGAAGCTCAACTTGAGCGCAAAATCCACGATTTACTGGCAATCATCAACTTTAATAACCCGCATGAGCTTAAACAAGCATCAACTCATGTGCAAGAGCTTATCATGAAAGCGACTATGCCAAAAGAAATCGCCAAGGAGGTCGTTAATTACTATGAAAAACTTCAGGAGAAAGAGGCGCAGTATCTGAAAAAGCATTTAGGGTTTTTAAAAAAACAGCTTTACGCGTTAAAACTCGCCTATCAACCGCCACTTGTGGCGGTCAGATCGTCAGCAACGGCTGAAGACTTGCCGGGAGCGTCGTTTGCCGGTCAGCAGGAGACGTATCTAAACGTCCAAGGCGAAGCACATTTGCTTCAGAAAGTGAAGGAGTGCTGGGCGTCTTTGTTCACTGAGCGGGCGATCTATTACCGGCATGAGCAGGGTTTTGATCACTTTAAAGTCGGTTTAGCCGCCGTGATACAGCGGATGGTCCAGTCTGATAAATCTGGAATTGCCTTTAGTATTGATCCGGTGACTAATGACAAAACCAAAATCGTGATTGAAGCCATTTACGGGCTGGGTGAGTATATTGTCCAGGGAAAGGTCACGCCAGACCATTATGAAGTTGATAAACGTTCATTTGTGATTTTAAAAAAAGAGATCAAGCACCAAAGCGTTAAGTACATTAAATCTGGTCAAAGCAACAAAGAAGTAAAAGTCAGTCATACCGACGGCAATCTGCAAAAAATCTCTGATGAGGAGTTGGTGGAGGTGGCGATACGAGTAAAACAAATTGAAGATCATTATTACTTTCCTCAGGATATTGAGTGGGCTATTGAGAAAGATCAGGTGTTTATTGTCCAGTCTCGGCCGATTACAACTATCAAAAAAACCGGCAGTGTTGCAAAAAGTGACACAAACAACAGACCGACACCGATTTTGACTGGTGCACCGGCTTCGCCAGGAATAGGCGTAGGTGAGGCAAATGTCATTCACTCGGCCAATGAGATTGACAAAATAAAGCACGGAGATGTACTCGTTGCTCCCCAAACAAACCCAGATTATGTACCGGCAATGAAAAAAGCCGCCGCTATTGTCACTGATAAAGGCGGACGCACCTCCCATGCAGCAATCGTGTCTCGTGAACTGGGTATTCCGGCAGTGGTCGGCGCTGAGTCGGCGACTTTGAAACTGAAGCACGCTGGTCTTATTTCAGTTGATGGTGCAAGTGGCGAGATTTTTAAAGGAGCCTTGGCAAAACCGCGTGCCAATATGCAAAGTAGGATCGAGTCCATGGGAGTGAAAGGACATCATCTTAAAACGCATACAAAAGTGTATGTCAATCTTGCGGAGCCTGAAGAAGCCCTAAAAGTCTCAGAAATGAACGTCGATGGTGTAGGTTTACTGCGGGCGGAGTTTATGATCGCAGGTATTGGCGAACACCCAAAGTCATTTATCAAACACGGACGCGAGGAGGAATTTATCAGTAAACTGACACATGATTTGGAGTTATTTGTCAAACACTTCACTCCCCGACCTGTCATTTATCGGGCAACAGACTTTAAAACAAACGAGTACAAACATCTCAAAGGTGGCGAAAACTATGAAGCCCATGAGGAAAATCCGATGCTGGGATTCCGGGGAGCTTCCCGCTACATAGTTACTCCAGAGGTGTTTGCGCTTGAGCTGAGGGCTATTCAGAAAATCTGGGAGAAAGGTTATAAAAATCTTCATCTTATGATACCATTTATGCGCGCCCCCTGGGAACTTATTGAGATAAAAGAGATTATCAGACAGTATGGGCTTTTATCGATACCTGATTTTAAACTGCTTATTATGGTTGAGGTGCCAGCGTGTGCTTTACAGCTTGATGACTTTATTAAAGTCGGCATCGATGGCGTCTCAATTGGGACAAACGACTTGACCATGATGCTTATGGGAGTTGACCGGGACAATGCTCAGGTTGCCCATATTTACGATGAACGATCTCCGGCTGTTGTGTCGGTGTTGGAACACATTGTGCGAACCGCCAGTGCTGCCGGGATCACCAGCTCAATCTGTGGTCAGGCCGCCTCTGATTACCCACAACTGGTGGAAAAGCTCGTAAAACTGGGAATCACCAGTGTCTCCGTCAATCCTGATGTTATCGATAAGACCAGACAAAATATTCACGAAATTGAGACGAGCTATGGCAAACATTAAATCGATTCATGCGTATGAGATCATTGATTCCCGTGGGGTCCCGACTCTTGAGGGAAAACTGGTTCTTGATACGGGGATTGAAGTAGTAAGTTCAGTGCCTGCTGGTACATCAATTGGTAAATACGAGGCAGTTGAGCTTAGAGATAAGGATAAAAACCGCTTTGACGGTATGGGTGTCAGTCAGGCGGCCCACTACGTCAACGATTTATTAGCACCCAAGCTCATTGGTCTTTCACCGCTGAAGCAGCAGGAAGTTGATTACTGGCTTATTAAAGCAGACGGGACAGAAAACAAAAGTCGCTTAGGTGCCAATACGACGTTAGTTGTATCTGAATTGGTGGCTAAAGCCGCAGCACTAGACCAGGGTTTGCCGCTGTTTCGCTACATCAATAAACTGTACCAGTCTCTTTTTAAAACTGAGATAAAAATTGAACGCATCCCTTCGCCGATTTTTAACATTATAAACGGTGGAAAACACGCCAGCAACAATCTTGAGTTTCAAGAATTTCAAGTTATTCCTTCGACATCGTTTTCTTTCAGCAAAGCATACCAGATGGGAGTTGAGCTCTTTCATGAACTGAGCAGGGTACTGGCGTATCGAAACGCTAATATCTCAGTTGGTGAGGAGGGCGGGTTTAGTCCGAATTTTAGTACCAATCTTGATGCCTTAGAAATTCTTCATGAGACCTTTATATCTAAAAATCTCAAGGCCGGGGTTGATGTATTTTTTGGACTTGATATTGCCGCTTCCCAGTTTGCAAAAAATAACAAGTACTTTATAAAAGATAAACCACATCCTCTGGCTAAGGAGGAATACATGGAGTTTGTTCTCCATATTCTCCAAACATACACACTTTTAACTTTGGAAGATCCTTTAGAGCAAGATGACTGGGAAGGATGGGAGCGATTGTACAGTCAACTATCTGATAAAGTTTATATGATTGGTGATGATCTGCTGGTGACAAACAAGGCTCGTCTTCTCAGGGCAGTTAAAGAGAAAGCGTGTTCAACTATCCTTATAAAACCTAATCAAAGCGGTACAATTACCGAAACAATGGAAGTAATTGATGTTGCCAAAAAAAACAACTTTAATTTTATAGTCTCGCATCGCTCGGGTGAAACCAATGACACATTTATTGCCGATTTTGCCGTTGGTCTCCAGGCAGATTTTGTCAAGTTCGGTGCTCCTTCTCGAGGTGAACGCGTCGCTAAGTACAATCGTCTCTGGCAGATTGAGCGGGAAGAACTAACAAAACAGACTACGTAAAACTGGTCTCCTCGAGCTCTTTCAGTGAATTTTGAAGTCTTAATGCTTCTTCATGATTACTTCTTATTGAAGAACTTAATTGTTTTGATAAAGAGCCGCGTGCTTTTTCTAATATATTTGATATCTCATCTTCAGATATGTGAGACTTCATTTGAGAAGTTGTATAGCTATCAAGAAGTGACCTCACAAACTCGATCGTGTATTCTAAGTCTGAGCTTTCGGGTTTAAAGACGCGCCATTGTGGTCGTACCATATCACCGACGCTACCTTTATCTAAGGTAGCAGCATAAAACTGTTCGGTTCGTGGTTGAAACATGATCCAGGTTTTATACAAATTCTTTAAATTTGACTGACTCAAAATACCCACAATTGCTCCTGATTCTAGCGAAAAAACACTCTCCAACATACAATCCGATTTTTCCGGTGGTTTGGTCGGGTTTTCTTTATTGTTCATGGTGTGAATTATTTTGGTTAACAGGGTTGTGTTCTTGATTGTACAGTTTAATATCTTCAGCATATTCTCGTGCAAGGGCACTTATTGCCTGATGTCTGAGTAATGATCTTGTTTCAACCGACAGGTTGCCGATGCGGTCCACATAAACTAAAATATCAATTGCCGCTTCCAAGTCCCCCTTTTGAAAGTCTAGCTTCGCAGTTTCTCCTCCTGCTGAGCTGCTCCAGCGTAACAAACTAGTATCAAAAAAAACATTTCTTCCACTTAAATTTTTATCTTTTATGTATTTACCAACGATAGTATCTTTTATAAAATACTCTTTGTCGTTTAGCTTCATTTCAGTTTCTCGGTTAGCCATTGTTTTCTCAAGAATTGTAATTAGATTATTATAATACTCCCTATTTTTACCGTCAATAAGTATAATAATGATATGATTGGAAAAATTAAAGGGATATTGGTTGAACTCTCGCAAAATCAAGGACTTATAGAGACACCAGGAGGCATTTATTATCAGGTTTTTCTGCCGCCACAGCTTTTGTCATTTCGACTTCCTCACCCGGTAGAAATTTATACGTATCTGCAGGTACGTGAAGATGCGCTGATTTTATTTGGATTCGAAACAAAAAATCAACACGATTTATTTAGAATGCTTTTATCTGTGTCTGGAGTTGGTCCCAAAACCGCCTTTTCTTTGATTTCATTCACCTCAAGCGATGAACTTCTGCAGGCTGTGCGCAATAATGACGTTGGTTATTTTTCGAAAGTTCCGGGATTGGGCAAAAAAACTGCCATGAAAATTATTCTCGAGCTTTCAACAAAACTCAAGTCGGAATTTCAGATGAAGCAGATGTATGTTTCCGAAGAGGATAAAACAGTCATTGATGCACTCGTATCGCTCGGGTTTTCTTCGCAGCAAGCCCGTGATACATTCCAAAAAATTCCTCGCGACTTATCGATTGAGGAAAAAATTAAAGAGGGCCTTAAGATAGCCACTTCAAAAGATTAAGAGGTATAATTAGAGCATGGCTAATTTGGAAGACACTTCAAATCTGCGTCCCAAAACATTAAAAGACTACATCGGACAAGATAATGTCGTTAAAACACTCAGACTTTTTATCGATGCTGTCAAAAAGCGCGGTGACGCGTCCGAGCATCTGCTATTTTTCGGTCCGCCTGGAGTCGGAAAAACCACCCTCGTTTACATATTGGCTCACGAGTTAGGAGGAGATATTCGTATCACCTCAGGTGCGGCGCTTCAAAAAAGTGGTGATCTGGCGGCAATTTTAACGAATTTAAAGGATAAAGATGTTCTTTTTATCGATGAAATTCACCGTATCCCCAAATCCGTTGAAGAAATGTTATATCCGGTGCTTGAAGAATATGCCCTTGATATTATCATCGGAAAAGGTCCGGCCGCACGAACAGTTCGTTTATCAATACCTAAAGTGACAATAGTCGGCGCTACTACCAGACTGGCTTTATTATCTGCGCCGCTTCGTGATCGGTTTGGGTTACTTTTACGACTTGATTATTATAAAGAAAATGAGATAAAAAGCATCGTACAGCGTTCAAGTAAACTCTTGCATCTCCCAATTACTGAGGAAGCCGTTGCGGAGATTGCCCAAAGGTCCCGCCGTACGCCTCGTCTGGCAAATCGTATTTTGAAGCGAGCACGCGATATGTTTGAGGTCAATGCGCACCAGATCGTCGATGAGGCACTGCTTGAGAAACTCTTTAAACTCCTAGATATTGACGCGGCTGGACTAACAAATCTGGACCGCGACTATATAAAACTCTTAGCGAATAAGTTTCCAAATACGCCGGTAGGTATCGAAACAATTGCATCATCTCTTTCCGAAGATCAACAAACAGTTGAGGAGTTTATCGAGCCGTATCTACTTCAGGTGGGATTTCTAAAAAAAACTGCCCGTGGTCGTTTGTTAACGGCAGACGCATACAAGCATCTTCGAATCCCTTATAAATCCAGCTCAACAGAGCAGCAGAAATTGAATATATAAGTGATTCATATCTGACTGGTTCATCTTTTCAATGGTATAATGTTGGTACGCGCCGCGGTGGTGGAATGGCAGACACGCAGGACTTAAAATCCTGTGTCGCAAGACG
>CAYLXX010000036.1:0-8439 GCA_964387955.1 uncultured Gammaproteobacteria bacterium | reverse complement strand
AGCCACACTCTGACCATTTTGCCTATTTCGTGAGCGTTATCTGTACCCATACCTTCTTTGACATTTTTACCGAGTTCATTGTAGTTATCAATGGTCTTTTGACCTATCCCCTTCCACAATTCATCTCGATCTGCAGGATAATGTTTTTCAGCTAACTCTTCATGAACTTGCACCATTTTGGCGGCCACAACTTTGAGTCCCACTTGCTCGAAACGAGCGATAATAGTACCGATAAGTCCGCGGACAACTGCATCTGGTTTTAAGACAACAAGTGTTTGTTCCATACAAAATATACTATACCAGATTTACACGCTGTTGCAAGAGACGATCAAGGAATAATAGATACCGCTGGAGCAGGCGTCGAAGTAGGAATAGTCGGACGAGGACTAATCGGACGAGGGGTAGTAAAAAGAGTTGGTGTAATTGGAGCGCCGATTGTTGGAGAAACCTCTGTACTTGCTCCGGCTACGTTACCCTGATTTTGATTGTCGTTTAAACTGATTGGGGCTACTGCAATAATTTTTTTGTTATTTGGCCGGAAAAGAATTGCTTCTTTGGCTTGAATATAGATTAAAACTTTATCGCCATTTTGAGCTCTTTTGAAAAATGGTTGATCTTGGAGTTTTTTAACATCAGTTACTGTCGCCAGTGTAGGTTGTTCATTGGTAGGCAGCTCCATGTAACGAGCAACATCGTCAACAATTGTTTTAGTTTCGGCCTTGGCTGCTTCTTGAGGATTGCGAAGGAGTACTTGAGTATGCTGATAACGATTGTAGAAATAATAAGCGATGCCCGATGCTGCGACAGTTATAAGAAGTGATAAAGCGATAACGTAACTTGCTTTCATATTAATTAATCATACCGGAAATCTCAAATTAGTCAAGCGCTATTCGTCACAGAAATGTTACAATGTTCGCATGATTTTCCTTAAAAAATACTGGAGGTTAATCACCTTAATTATCTTTTTTATAGGAATTTATGTAGCCTCCATCCTACCTTTAAGAGATTTTGATATCTGGTTTCATCTTAAAGCAGGTGAAATATTTCTTCAGAAAGGGATTATCCATTACGATGTTTTTTCTCATTCTGCACAGGGCCGTGAATGGTTCCCATATGAATGGCTCTATCAGGTAATCGTGTATTTCATTCAACAATTTTTGGGCATCGAGGCAATCAAATACTTCAATGCCGGCTTAGTCACTCTCATGATATTTTTTCTCTATAAAATTTTTAAAGATATTTTTAAATCTGATGTACTTCCTGCAATCTGCGTCTGCCTCTTCTTTTTTTCATCAATTTACGAGTTTTTCACCGCTCGACCGCACATTTTAGCTTATACGTTCCTCATAATAGTCATCTATCTTATATTTCTATATCTTGTTAAAAATCGGAATTTACTCTGGATAAGTATTCCGATTACTTGGGCCTGGGCCAATATGCACGGCTCTATATTTTTGGATATAGCTCTTTTTGGAGCGTATGCAATTATTGCTCTGATATATTTTCACCTTTATAAAGATAAAGCATGGTTAAAAAAATCCAAAACTTTAGCGCTTTATATGGTAGGCGTGGCAATAGTGAGTATTTTACCGCCTATTGGGTTCACACAATACAAATTGCTCTGGATTTTTTACCAACATCGGACACTGATATCGCAATACATCGGTGAATGGACGCCGCTGAGCGCTGATCAAACTGGATTTACGATCTATACGATTACGGCAGTAATTGTTTTTGGGATCTGGTTGCTAACCATCTGGAGTACAAAAAAATTTCGTGAAATTCTATTATTGCTTCCTTTGCTCCCATTTCCGTTTATCGCCTATGTTGCTACACGTAACGTAGTTCTGGGTTACATCACCATGTCGATACTTTTAATCTGGTCTTTGTCTCAAATACATCCCAATAAACTTTCGGGCTTGCTGAAAGCGGTATTTTTTACTTTTATTATTGGCTTTTCGCTATTTAGCATCTGGCTTATCGGATACAAACATACAATAATTCTTTCTCAAAAGTTATACTACCCGACTCAGGCGGCTGGATTTATTAAAGATCACCTCAAGGGCAATATGTTTAATGAATACGGTTACGGAGGCTACCTTCTCTACCGACTGTATCCTGAGCAAAAAGTCTTATTTGATGGCCGAACAGATATTTATCTCTGCTGTGAAATTCCAGACACCATGGAAATGGCCAAGAAAAAAAATTTATCAGATGCAGAGTATAAAAAACTTCTCGATCGCTTCTGGGATAAATATCATATTTCCTTCGTCGTCGCTCGAACCGAGAAAAATACCATCCTGAGGAAGATGACTCGTATCCTGACCGATGATCCCAATTGGTCACTTGTCTTCTGGGATGATGTGTCGCAAATTTTTGTCCGTCACGATGGTAAAAACGACGACATTCTGCGCACGTTTGGCACAACTGCCGCCACTCCCTATAGCAAAGATCCCTACAGAAATAACCAAACCACTCAAGCGCTCAACGAATACCTACACATGATACAAACCGTTGATTCCGCCCGCTCACGCAATGTCATCGGCTCGATTTATCTTCAGCAAAAAAAATACTCTGAGGCTCAGGATCAATTTAAAAAGGCCATTGCTCTTGACCCCACTTTTGAATCGCCGTACATGAATTTGGCTTGGTTTGCCATACGCGACGGCGATGACGATACAGCGATTGAACTCTATAAAAAGGCTATGAATCTTGCCCCTGATCGCGGCCTTATCTATATCAACCTCGGTAAGATATATCTCAAAGGTAAACAAGACCCAGTGAGTGCAAAAAACGTCTGGCAGCTGGGTTTACGAAACACCGTTGACACCGATGCCAAAAAACAACTCGAACAGCTGATATCCCAATATTAAGTATGTCCATTATGACTCCTAAAAAGAAGAAATTCATACCTATCTCCCAACCTTCTATACCGGACGACACATTAGAATATGTTAAAAAAAGCATCGATGCTGGCTGGCTTTCTTCAAGCGGGCCTTTTATACATAAATTCGAGGAAAATTTTGCCAAATTTATAGGATCAAAGTATGCAGTCGCAACCAATAGCGGTACAAGTGCCATTCACCTAGCCTTATCCTCTCTGGGAATCAAAAAAGGCGATGAGGTGATTATTCCTGCTTTTACCATGATTGCCACTGTTCTACCAATATTGTACACAGGAGCGACACCTGTCTTGGTTGACGCCGAGCCTCAGACAGGCAATATGAATGTCTCTCAAGTGAAAAAGAAAATAACAAATAGGACTAAAGCAATTATTCCTGTTCATATTTATGGCCATCCTGTCGATATGGAGCCGCTTATTGACCTGGCCCATACACATTCACTAGCCATAATCGAAGATGCAGCAGAAGCTCACGGAGCTCAATATAAATTAAAAAATACCTGGAAGATGGTTGGTGGACTCGGAACTATTGGTTGTTTTTCATTCTATGGCAATAAAATCATCACAACAGGCGAAGGCGGTATGGCGGTCACAAATAATAAACAAGTAGCAGAAAAAATAAAAAATTTACGTAATCTTGCTCGTTTCCCAGGTCAGTATTTTCTCCATGAAGAGATCGGCTTTGCCTACAGGATGAGCAGTCTGGAAGCGGCAGTTGGAATAAGCCAACTCAAGCATATCAGGCAGTTTATTCGAAGAAAGATTCAAATTGCCTCCTTATACAAGAAATTACTATCAGATATTCCCTATCTAACGCTTTGTGGTCAAGCTCCTTATGCCCGCAGTGTCTACTGGCAATATTACCTTCTAGTTAAACCAGGCTCACCAACAACCAAACAAGATCTTAAATCATTTCTTGAGCGACATGGCATCGAAACGAGAGATTTTTTTGTTCCTGTGCATATGCAACCTCCGCTTCAAAAACGAGGTTTTTTTAAAGGCGAAACGTACCCTGTTGCCGAAGATCTCAGTAATCGAGGTCTGTGTATACCCTCGGGCGTGGCTATATCAGATGAGGATATCAAGTATGTAAACCAAGTTATTCACCGCGCTTTCCAATGAAGCGTCACGTAGTAATTATAAGTGGTAAAAACCCTCTCCATAAATCTGGAGGCTACGCACAGTACTCCTACAGCTTAAGTAAAATTCTGACTTCTCTTGGATATAAAGTTAATATCTATTGTTTAGGGAGAAAAAATGACTTGATTCAATCAGATATTGGAGTAATCCACATCGTAAGATCCAGATTGATTTCACTTCCTTTGCTCAGAAATAACGAGATGCTGGGACTATTTTTTATGGCTCCGCAACTGACTTTGGCTCTTAAAAAGGATCTTCATGACGCCTCTCAGTTGTACTGGGGTATTGGACCGTGGACCCTAGCTGGAACACTTTTAAAAATAATTTCTCCCGGGAAAAAAATTGAGCTCATAGCCGATTATTTCACCAGTATAAAACACGAGTACAAAGGCGCTCTACAAGGAGTGAATATTGCAGACTACGGAATCATTTGGAAAATAAATCTGATGATTGGCTATGTTACTCTTATTCAACTATATTCTCTGCTTGAAAAACTGCTTTTATCTTTAAGCAATAAGATCGTATGTCATTACAGTTCGACTCAGTTGATTCTTAAAAAAGAATTTAACCTACCAGATAAAAAATTTACGCGTCTCCCCTATTATATTTTTTCTCAAAATCACTCACAAAAGAGAAAATTACACCGAAGGCAGCCACACGTTCTTCTCATTTGCCGACATGACCCCAGAAAGGGCATAAACTATCTCCTACATGCATTTGCGGCTCTTAACAAAAAGAGTCTCCCCTACAAAGCACTTCTTGTAGGTACGGGGAAACTGCTCCATAAGCATCAACAGCTTGCCAATAAACTACATCTTACCAATGTTGCATTTGCCGGCTTTCTTCCCAACATTCAGAACCAACTCAACCAAGCCGATGTATACGTTTTTCCTACTTTTGAAGAAGGGAGTTCGGCAATTTCGCTTCTTGAGGCTATGCGGTATGGACTACCGATTGTATCAACTGATGTCGATGGTATTCCAGAAGACTTGGAAGATAAAAAATCGGCCCTATTGGTAAAACCTGGCAATCCGCAAGCAATTGCCGACGCCATGGAAACACTTCTTACCCGACAAACATATGCGTTAAACCTCGGTAATCAAGCTAAAAAACAATTTGAGAGAAAATTTAATCTAAAAAACGTTAGGACTTCAATTAAGGTTTTTCTAGAATCCAGATGAAATTAGGCGATAATGGCTCTATTTTTTTGAGAATTTTATCTGGCAACCAACTCCAAAGAAGTCGCGATTTGTTTAAACCTGCGAAATTATACCTCGCTGGGTTTTTAATAATCTCAGCAGTGTAACTATGAATAATAAATTTACGAAATAAATCTCTCAGTTCCCAGTAATTCAAGTATGAAGTAATAGATACCTGATTCTTTCCTAATGAATATTTATTTACTCCTCCAAAAAAACAAACGCCACCTTTTTTTAGTACCCGATACATTTCATCGGCCATTTTTGACTGATCTTTGACACATTCATATACTTGATTGCAGACGACAACATCAAAGTTTTCAGGAGAAAAATTGAGCTTTTCGGCATCCATTGGCTTAAATGTAAGATTGCGTCTCTTAAAATTCTTCTGAGCTAATCCAATAGCATACCGATCAGTGTCTATTCCGACTACTTCGCCAATGTGGCGAGCAAGATAAACTGTAATTATTCCTCCTGAACATCCAATATCTAGCAATCGTAGCTTTTTTCCAGGTTTATTTTCAAGGCACGTCTTCAAAATTGACCATATCTGGAATGCTTTCTGATTGCGACTGACTGGATTTAAAACTTCTAGGTTATTTTGAGAGTAATAATTTTTACTTGTCACTGATATAGCTGATACTACTAATTCTGCCACCAAAAAAACACGACGTATTGGATTGTGGATAGACTCTAATATATCTTCCTCTTTCACCAGGATAAAGAATACTTATTGTACCGTTACTAGATTTTTTTCTTTCTTGCAAACCGTACATCTTATCAAATTGTGGTTGCTCTCCCCTATTGTTATCTGATGAAAAATCAACAAATTCATCAATGTACTGACCATAGTAAGGTTGACACTGTGAAGATACATGCTCAAGTGAAATTCTCGTAACCCTAACTTCACCGCCTAAATCTATTTCCAAAGCCGGAGTGCCCCGACTAAAAAAAGTCTTGGTTTTAAAAGAGGTTGTCTGGACTTGATTTTTCATATCAGAAACAAGAGATTGTAAACTATTTTTATAGATAGTTGCCATTGGAACTTTATCAACAATGATCTGATAAGCAGGTTTGAGAAAATTTTTGGGATATCTCTGAGCAAAAATAGCCGGATTTTCGGGATCGTACAACGCGACTATATATTCCCCTTTTTGATCGAAATCGCTGAAATAAAAAGGTGATACAGCAATATCGTCTCTTAAAAAATCGTGCGCTAAAGCATACATCGGTCCGTCTAAGAAGGCTATTTTTGCGTTTTGCTCAGTATGAACGTTTAGCCAATTAGCCGCTTGCTTATATATATTGCCATACGATATTTTTTTATCAACCAAATTCTTGTTTACCGCACCTTTTAATCCACCAATAAGATGATTGAAATACATATTTTCGTTAGGATGAAATGACCACAGAGGTTGTAAAAGCAAGAGAAATATAAGAAGAACTATAAAATACGCCAGATTTTTTCTTTTCATTAAAAAATGTGCCCCAATACCGCTTAAAATAGCTATTGCCGGAATCACCTCCATAATTTGTCGTAGTCCGTTATAAAACCATACATGAGGCAAACTTATCCTTATCAAAGGTACGATGAGCCATAAACTAAGCAGAACTCCCTCCTGCAGTTTAAAAAGCTTCTTTTTTTTAAAGAAACTTACCATAGCCATCAAAACGAGAAACAATAACACCTCAGGAGTCTGAAAAATGAGAAGCAATATCGGATAAACATTAAAACCAAAAGGGAGAATGAAACCTGGAGGTTGGATTGGTTTAGCCTGTGTACCAGCAGACCAATAATACGTAATTAACTGATTAAAATAGCCTACTGGGTTGGTCCAATTTGCAGGAGAAAAAATTGTCAAAACTACTATGAATGCTAAAAATGTAGCGAACGTGAATATAATTAAAGTTTTGTAGTTGAACCAGTTCTTAAATGCATCTGTTTTTCTTATCGTCAATAACCACGGCACAATTATGAGAGGTAAAAATACTATGTTCCATTTGATATTAAGGGCTAAAACGATAAATAATCCCAGTAAGGCGGCCCAAATTTTTTTAGAATCTTTTAACCAGTGCCAAAGTGACCAGATAGCACCGGCAAACATGCTTGCCTGAAGCGGATCTTTCATGTTAAAGTGTGATTCTGAGAAAAAAAGCGGGTACATCGCCATAGCACAAGCAGAAACAAACAGAGCTGTATACGATCCAGTAATTTCATAGGTAAATATCGCCACAATAAACACCCCGACTGCAGATAACAATATGTAAACTATCTGGTAACTAGCTATCTCTCCTAATAAGTGATGAAAAAATATGTTAGAAAATCCAGCTAATACATCGACTAGCGGTGGATGACCTTGATTTAAAAATTTTATATACGCCTCTTTATTTGTAGGCGAGATTTGAAGCTGTTGCGGCTTCTTAACTAGCTCACCTTCTTCTCCATCTAAAAAATCATATCTTGATGCGTATTCTCCAGGATTGATCAGTATGGGAGAAGCCGTTGTGACTTTTTGGTTCCAATCATGAGTATAAAACTGACTATAAAGACTGCCCCGCAACATGCGATATGGCGCATCCCAGTTAATACCATAGTCTTGGAGAGTTAGCACCTGGGTAAAAATAAAAATAAACGTGAGGAAAATAGGCAGAATGTAACGATTCATTCAGATTATTATAGCGCGTTTTACGGTGTAGGGGTGGGTGTCGGCGTAGATGTGTCCGTAGGAGTTGGCGTAATACTTACCGTAGGTATAGGACTCGGAGTTGGGCTTACTCCAGCTGTTTTGGCATCTTTCACAGCCACTGCCACCCATGAGAATTTAAGATCTCTGGTGAATGGCTGATTGATCTTGATTGTGAATCCTGTTGTTGTGCGACGAGTCACAATGTACTTAATATCACCATTTAAGATTGCTTGTTCAACGACATCTCTTTGGACTGGATCACTAATATCATCGATACTTATCGAAGATGTTACTACAGGAGTATTTGTGTACTCTTTGTCAAAGACTATATCAACTGTATCTTGTCCGTGTTTAATAACTGCGAATCCGGCTGTATCGTTGTTAAATTCAGGTCTACCCTGGAAACTGACGTCATTTCGGAATATAGCTTTACCTATGAAGTCAGCCCATTGACCGATGATGACATTCTTACTTGTGATTGTATCAATAACATTCAAAACTCCTTCGATAA
>CAYLXX010000035.1:0-8801 GCA_964387955.1 uncultured Gammaproteobacteria bacterium | reverse complement strand
CCGAAATTATACATATACCTACACCACTCAAAAATCAGGTTTACAAAATAATTATTTTGTCCTTCCTCCCTATTACCAATTTGATCAGGGAATTGATGTGCTTTTAGGAGGAATTTCGTATAGCAGCGATAAAACTATCAATGACATTGACGATTTTGAAATTCAGCCATTACCCTATACATTTTTGACAAATATTTACCTCCAGCGCACATCTGGGTATCAAACTAAACAGCCATTGACACCTGCAAATGCCCAAAAAATCAATTCATATACCTATAAAGTCGATGTCACAAGCAATACATACGTAGTTTTGTCTCAAAGTTATGATACGGGCTGGCTGGCGTTTTTACATGGCAAGACAATTCACGATCATATCTTAGTCAATGGCTGGGCCAATGGCTGGATACTACCAAAAAATTCTCAGGGGACGTTAACCATAGTCTACTGGCCGCAATATCTTGAATATATCGGTTTGGTACTTCTTGCAATCGGCGGCTTGTTCTTGGTGTTTTACAAGCCCAAGCACAACGATTAAGAATACTTGTATAATGAAACTTATGAATCTCTCGCATTTCCAGATACGTAATCCCAAGGATGATGAGACACCGATTGAATCAGCCACGCAGATTTTTGCTTCATTACTCCCCTACCCTTTTGTGCCGCTATGGCGCAAGATGCTCTTTCACCCTAGAACGTACGCTTTTGAAATCTACCTTTTATCACAAACAATTTATTTTTATATAGCGGCTCCTAGCGAAACCGATACATTAATTCAGAGCTTAGTAACGGCCTCATTCCCCTCTTCTGCTCTTAAAAAAACCACAGATCCCATGGATTTGGTCTTCAAATCAAGCCATATCGCAGTCGGAGAAGCTGTCTTGAATAACTCCTTTTATCTACCGACTAAAACATACATGGATTTTAAAGATATCGATCCCCTTTCGTCTCTGATCGGGTTTCTCTCGAAGCAAGAGCCGCATATCAAAATGGCCATACAAATAGCAGTTACTCCGGCATCGTTTCCGTGGCAGAGTGAAACTGTAGAAGCCTCAAAAAAACAATCCTACGACCCTGTAGCGCTAAAGTATGGTATGAACCCGCTCAAGCAACGGATTTTGCAGAAAGCCTCATTCCAGGGCGGCAAAGCCGCTATCCGCTTGATGGTCGCTTCCGCCAAGCCTGGAGTCAATTTACTTCCTTATCTTCACAATTTAGGTGGTACCTTCGGCAGCTTTTCCCTCGGAGAAGGTAATCAGTATGTTTTTCATAGACCACTTATCAGAAAGCAACGTCTTGTGAATAAGATCAAAGAACGTCACATAAGTTATTTCGAGCATAAACATCAAGTACTCAACTCGCAAGAGCTAGCAACTCTTTGGCATCCGCCTGGATACCTCTTGGCAGGTATAAAAAACGTAGCTTGGGGCAGAACCCTATTGGGTGAACCACCTGAGAACTTACCTGTGGCAGACGGAGCATCAGATGAAACTAAACAAGAGATCAACTTTTTTGCTCAAACCGAGTTTAAAAACAAGAATTCGATCTTCGGGATCAAGAATGTTGATCGGCGCCGTCATATGTATGTGATCGGTAAAACTGGCGCCGGTAAATCAACACTCCTTGCAAATATGGCCATTGACGATATTAGGAAAGGGCGGGGTGTTGGTATCATCGACCCCCACGGCGACTTGTGTGAAACCATTCTTGAATATATTCCCAAACGCCGCATGAATGATGTCGTCTATCTTGAACCATTCGATACGGAGCGTCCATTTTCTCTGAATGTTCTAGAAGTAAAAAATAAACAACAGAAAGAACTCGTTGCCTCCGGCATCATCTCGATTTTTTATAAAATTTATGGCGATGTCAGTTGGGGTCCAAGACTCGAATACATCCTGAGAAATGTCATTTTGACCTTACTGGAAACTCCAGATTCGACTTTTATAGATGTTTTGACGATTCTCACCAATGCCGAATATCGTAAAAAAGTAGTCTCACAGTTGAAAGATCCTGTACTTGTCAATTTCTGGAATCATGAATTCGCCAAAATGCCGGATAAACTCAAAGCCGAAGCTGTGTCCCCTATCCAAAACAAAGTCGGTCAATTCGTCACCTCCCGTATGATCCGCAACATCATTGGGAAGCCTAAATCCTCAATTAATCTGGAAGAAATCATGAATGAAGGCAAAATTTTGTTGTTGAACCTTTCTCAAGGCAAACTCGGTGAGGACAGCGCCGCTCTTCTTGGAGCGATGATCATCACCCAGATTCAACTGGCGGCTATGAATCGGTCTTTCCAGAAGGAAGAAGACCGCAAGGATTTTTTCCTTTATGTCGACGAGTTTCAAAATTTTGCCACTTCCTCCTTCATCAAAATCCTCTCAGAAGCCCGTAAATATAGACTTAGTCTGACTCTGGCCAATCAATACATAGATCAGCTGGACGAAAAGGTATCTAAGGCCATTTTCGGCAATGTCGGAACCATCATCTCGTTTGTCATGGGCGCGCGTGATGCTTATATTATGACCAAAGAGTATGCCGAAATTTACTCCGAAAATGACCTTGTATCTCTGGGTAAGTTTGAAACTGTGATGAAGCTTTGTATCGATAACCTCACCACTGCCCCGTTCCCCGCCAAAACACTCCCCTTACCTTCTGTGAAAAATGAAAATAAGGAGAAAATCATCAGAGTCTCCAAAGAACGCTACGGAAGAAAAGTTTAAAAAAGCAGGTCTTCTCTATTTCAAATACATACCAACTAAGAAAAGGATAAGGGTAATGAATCCTAAAAATGATAGGAAAATGATATTAAACAAGAATACATAATTTAACTGCCTCTTTACAAAAAAAATTATAAGATTAGCAATAAGAAGATATATTACTGCCCAACTGATATAACTAATTTCGAAATTGAAAAAAAAGACTAAAATCCAATATAAGATTGGAAACGAAGCAATAATCGAAATCAAATATAATATGAAGGCGAGTGCGGCAACCACAAAAGCAGAATGCAAATCTTTTTGTGAAATATTCACTATAAAGAGACTATATTATTCTCTTATTAGTGTCAAGAAGTGTTAATTTTTAAACAGGTCTTTGATCTTAACCAGTATTTTTGCCGCTGAAGAGGTCGCGGATTTTTTTTACGAGAAAAGCAGTAAATCCCATCCCAACCACCGAGGCGAATTGAGCCGGCTTGGAGGAAACAAATTCACTAACTGAATCAGTGACGTTTTGCTTCATTTCGGCGATATCTTTCTGGGCTTGTAGAGCTGCCTGATAAGCTTTCCAGGTCACGAAAATCAAAAATCCCATAAAAAAAATGCCAAGTAGCATAAAGATACTGGCAAGCGTATAAAAAATTCCCTGTATTGCTTCCATGTTAATTTGTCGCGGCCTGGGTATTTTTCTCGTTCAGCTCTACTTCGACTTTTTTTAAATCTTTGGCTAATTTACGTCCCTCTTTCTCAATTGCGTCTTTCATCTCCGGCCAATCGCGAATAAGAGATGATTGCAATTTTTTAAGCTTCTCTACACTTATTTTAGTGGTTTTTTTGACATCGTCAATGACTTGTTGAACTAGCTTGGCATAATCATCTCCGTCCATGTGTCTCATTTCTTCAATTCCCTGCATAACTCTTTCTCTTGCTGTCGCGTAAATTTTGACACTCTCTTCGCTGAAATCACCAAATACCTCTTTCACTTTCTTCTCGAGTTCGCCTGATTCCCACATTTTCTTCCAGCCAGCCATTTTTTTATTTAAAACTTCACGGTTTTCTTTGCCTGATTTGGGAGAAAGAAGCAGTGCTGCAATACCACCGATGACTGAACCTACGACAAGTCCGATACCAAAACGGGAGTTATTATGATTTATGTGTTTGGTAACCTGCATACTTTAACTTTACTAAATCTGGGCCAAAAAAACAATAAGAGATTTGTAAGAATTTTGTATTACTGAATCTGATTTACGTCGTTTTTGATGTCTGGCACACCTTCATCGCCTGTGCCGACATCGATCGAATTGACGCCTTCAGGACTATCAGGAGCCATGGTGGGAGAAGGAGTTGCACTGGGTGCTGTATATGTTTGAGCGGCTGTGTTGGTGGTCGTCGGTGATTTGGCTGATTGCTGAGTAACTAGAACTACGGTTATACCAACAAGCACGAGAACAAGAGCGCTGGCACCGGCAAAAACTGCTTTGCCGCCGCTAAACGTATGTGCATGAGTAATTGGCGGTAATGTCGATTGAGCTGCTGGATCACCTGGCATAGGAGTAGGCGCTGGCACAGGTGCCGGTGCTTGAGGTGGTGTCGGTGTCGGCTCGACTGGTGGATTTGTTACTGGGGTTTGTGGTTTATTGGGATCGTCCATAGTTACGGTGTAACAATCGGTGTAGCCGAAGGTGAACTGCTAACAGGCGACGGTGACAATACAGTTCTATTCAATTGCAGATGCTTTACTACCTCTGCCGCATGCATTAGCGCTTGCTTGGCATCAACTACAAGTTTATGTGTCAACTGTAAATCTGATTCCAGCTGTGAGACTATAGCACCTATTATATTTTTTAATGATGCATTTTCTGTCACTGCAGTCGGAGTGTAATCTTTGGCAGATTGAGATGCCACGGCAGTTTCGGCAGCTGTGATAGCTGTTTGAGCGTTCAGCAAAGCTGACTCGGCCTCAGTTGTATTTTTACCTGCGGCTTTGGCTGTGCCAACTTTAGTTTTGAGTGTATCAAGCACCATTTTCATTCTATCTAGCGCCTTCGTCATTTGCTCGGTGCGCTGTTTATTAACATTACCCATTTTATTGACGATACGGTCAATCAACGCCAATTTTTTTTGATCTTTAAATTGTTGTAATTCTTGTTGAAATGTTTCTTTACGGGCCGCGAATTTATCACGTATCAGTTCGTGTCCTGCAGAAGATGTTGCTGTGGGAGTTTTGGAGGGTCGTACAATAGTTGAAGGAGAAGCACTGACAGAGGCTTCCTGAGCCATAGCCGTGGGAACAACCATCAGTGCAATTGCCAAAACCGCTCCAGCCAAAATAAGCTTCATATTATCAACAGTAATATAACTTTGATTGTATGTCAAGTATTTTGGAGAAATTATGAAGAAAATTTTTTAAGAAGATTGGCGATAAATTGTTTTTTTGCTTCAGTGATTTTGACTATTATAACGCCCAAATCATGTTGGCCGTACACAACATCTGCACCCAGCGGCGCGTGCAGAATCGCCGCCGCTGTCAATAAATCTTCTTCACCTTTTATAACAATGATTTTTTTATTTTTATGTTCGATAGCTTGCGAAATAGCCCGCCGTATAGCCTCAGAGGCAGTTTTGGAGACAGTACCTTGAGAATTAATAAAAGCTGGGGTATGATCGAATTTTTTCCAGTTCTGCATTTTGTGCCTGCGAGTCTTAAAATCAATAACTGTTATGTCTGGAGTGTAGCCGACTTGATCAAGCGACTGCGCCACCACATCGCCCACCGCAATAACCATAACTGGCTTAGATTTATGTATAACATCTTTGATTTTCTGCGCTGCTTTCTCAAGGTGTGCTTCGTCTCCTGGAATAACATCACCGGCTGGCTGTCGCAGCGCAGTTCGCAATGTATCTGGCAACCTCAGTTTGGAAGTTTTTTTATACACATGTCTAAAAACCCATCCGCTTCTATCTGTCTCGCCGCCTCTGACTCGGGTTGAGCTGATAGTTTGGTTGTCACTCCCCTTTTTGAGATGCAACGTAATGATATGTAGCGGTTTTAGACCGTTTTTTGCTCGGTACGCATTCACCTTCTTGGCATTAGTATAAGATTGTCGAGTCACAATAATAGCTTGCAATGTCGAATCAGTTCCTGCTGGCCCATAAATATCTTCTATAGGGAAAAAGTGGGTGAGCCGGAGATGATTTTGGGAAGAAATATAGCGTTTTAAGTTTTGCAGACGGTGGGCATACGACTCAATGGCTTGTGAAAATTTTTTTTGGACAATAAATTTATCAGTTGTGAGACCGATGGAGACCTTTTCCCCCAGGAGAAATGCTTGATCGATAAGATACCTGTGACCAAGATGAAGATGGTCAAATGTACCGGCAATAACAACGTGTTGGAATCGTTTGGACTGACCCACAGAAGCATTATATCATCAGGAGGGGTCTTTAGCTTCAAAAATATCTGCTTTTACGTGCTTTGGCCCGGAATCAAATCGCTCGAGAATTTCTTTAGCACCCCGGGTATCGGGTACAAGCTTATCACCCTCAAGATGAGCATCGTCTTTACTTATGAGCCAGGATTGTATGTCCCAACTCCCGCTTGTGCGTCTGCCGGCCAGACGTTGGATGTGGCCCGGTTTGCCTACATCTTGATACCTAAACATACGAAATTCTTGCTTGGGCCGGACAACGATCCGGAAATAGTCGCCTTTGCCAGTTGTTACCATATTGTAAGGCTACACAACCTTTGTAAATTTCTCTTATGATAAAAGTAAAAAAACAGTAAGAATATGCTATAGTGATAAAATGTTCAAGCATAGATGGTTTCATATCGCCTGCTTAATTGTGCTTGTTATCATTGCCTACGCCAATAGTCTGCCAGCTGCTTTTGTTTCCGATGATGTACACAGTCTCACCGAAGACCCAACGATAACCAATATCAGCTATGTCTTTAAAAATCCGCTCGATCTTGTCCAGCCGCCGATATATTTTATTATCTATAACGTTTTTGGCCCGACGCCTGCACCTTTTAGGATTGTGAACATACTTTTTCATCTTGGAGCTGTGCTCCTTTTGTATGCTATTATCAGCCGTCTTTGGAATAAAACCTTGGCGTTTATGACCGCTGCCTTGTTTGCAGTGCACCCGATTTTGACTGAGTCGGTTGTATGGATCTCAGGTGGTCATTATGTGCGGTACGGCTTCTTTTTTTTACTCTCTTTTTACCTTTACTTACGATCTCTTCAGGATAAACGCTGGCTGGTCGGATCGCTTATCGCCTATGTTTTAGCCATACAGTCTTCTGCCCTAGCGTTTTCATTACCTCTGGTACTAGGTGTTCTTACACTAATACAGGAAAAAAAGAAGCCCTACATTACCCTACTTATTCCTTTCTTTGTACTTTCGGCCATTATGGCAGTATTTCTCTATTTTCAGGGATATGCAGGCCGGGTGAGTTTTTTGACAGACACAGCCAGTCACTATGGCAAACTTGATATTTACAACAGTAGTCCGCTATTCCTTATTCCTCCCCAGTTCACCACATATATACAACTTGTATTATTACCTGCTGTTTTGACTTTTTATCACTCCGAAATTTTTAGCTTCTTTGACGTCGGTGTACGAACAGTACTTTCAATCGCCTTTCTCATCCTGATTGTCGTAAGTTATAAAAAAAATAAATATGTCTTTTTTTGGCTCTGTTTTATCCTTCTGACTCTCCTTTTAGTCTTGTCACCTATTCAGGTAGCTTCATCCTCGATTGCCGAACGGTATGAGTATCTGGCAGCTGCGGGTGTTTTAGCTCTTGTAGGTTACGGCATCTATTGGGTTAGTAAAAAAAATGAGATGCTCGGCTGGGGCCTGCTTTTCTTGTTTGTGGCATTATTGACGGTTCGTACCATCGTCAGAAATAACGACTGGCACACCTATGAAAGCTTCTGGACAACTACACTGGCTACCTCGCCTTTTAGCTATCAGGCGCACGTGAACGTAGGCAATATGTACTATCAAAACGGCGATTATGAAAATGCGATTAAGGAATTTAAAAAATCACTCACCATCATAGCTGATCCCAAAATCCACTATAATCTGGCCACAGTGTACTACAGCATGGGAAATCTCAACGCGGCGCTGCTTGAATACAACGCAGCGCTGAAGCTCGATCCTCAAATGCCAGAGGTGTACCAAAATATGGCTGCTATTTTTTATCAGGAAAATAATTTCCCCAAAAGCGAAGAATTCACCAAGAAAGCGCTCTCATTTTCGCCCAATAACCCCAACATTATGGTTAATCTAGGCCTGATCTATCTTCAAGAAGGCAGAAAAGCCGATGCCAAAGCTATTTTTCAGCAAGTGTTAACTATCGATCCGACTAGCGAAAAAGCCAAACAAGGCATCGCCGCCAGCTCACAATAAATACGATATAAGTCCATTCGCAACCTATCAAATTGGATTGACACGTTAGAAAAACGTTGACAACTACCTTGTAAATGGTATATTAATGGGTATGAATGTCTCAAATGTAACTCTATATAGCGGTAGTCAACATACTCGAATTATTACAGGTATTAAGAAACCATTTGTGTCCCCTTTTTTATTAACCATATACTCTAATAGAGATACTCCCCAGGAAGAGCAATTCGATATGCAGATTTTAGCACCGGGTGCAGGTGGATCTATGGCTGGTGAAAATAGCAGGTTGAATTGGGACCAATCGGATTCATTGGTCGAGTTAGACTATTATGGACCAGAGAAAACTGACATTAATAAAAGAATCAACTCTAAACAAGCTAAAGAAATTAGAGAGGTGTTAAAAAAGATTCAGGATGGAGAAATAAAAGTAAAAAATAGTTGGAATAAAGATCTTGACTTGTCAGATAATGACTTACAGAAGGCTGTAGCTTTTTTTGAACCTAGGATAGAGATAGCAGCGTCACTCTTCGAAACAAACTCTATATCTCGTGAGGTCAGGGTGAGTGATATAGAAGCAAAAATGGGTGAAAATCGCGGTATTCCTCCTGTATCTACAACATAACTTGGGATGATATAATTGAGCCATGAATTTAAGTATCGGCATCGTAG
>CAYLXX010000034.1:0-8879 GCA_964387955.1 uncultured Gammaproteobacteria bacterium | reverse complement strand
GCGTCATTATTTTTTTTGATCATAAAAAAAAGGCCGAGGCGTTGGCTGCACAGCTTACAGCAACTCATCCAACAGTCAAAGTCATCACAATCGATGAGCCTTCAACTGCAGATTCATACGATCTAGA
Organism: uncultured Gammaproteobacteria bacterium; assembly: GCA_964387955.1. GTDB lineage: Bacteria > Patescibacteriota > Microgenomatia > UBA1406 > GWC2-37-13 > CAYLXX01. The sequence goes on along the minus strand of CAYLXX010000034.1, from coordinate 8,752 downwards.
AAAAATCCTGTGGTTTGCTTTCTCAAAAAGTAGTGAGAATATTCTTCACATCCGTACAACTAAAAAAAGTTTCGCAGTCAAAAAAACGCCCCTCCCATCTTGGCAATTGCCTCGCATCAAAATCAAACCCCAAGCTGTACCTTTTATTATTTTAGGAATACTGCTTATCATTCATCTTTTGTTTATTCCCCCGTTGATCATCGCTTCGCTTAATCTTTACAAAGGCGCAAAATCGCTCACCAATCGCAACTTTGATCAAACTATTTCTTATACCAGAAAAGCCGAAGGAGCTCTTGGCATAAGTAAATATTTATATGGATTTGCACGACCGACGCTGTCACTTTTTTCGGCGTCATCATTTACCGATGATATTTTCCAAATCGACGACACCACCGTCGGCACTCTCAAAGATTCCCAAGCCCTTTACCAAAAAGCTCAATCCATGATGGCGCTCATTTTTAAGAAAAATAAATCAGACTCCGAAATTCAATCTCTCAGCAGTCAAAAGCAAGAAATAGCCAACGAAATAGATAATTTAGGCGATAAACTCTCATTTTTACAGGAAAAATTACCAGCTCTGTCACAATTTGCATCGACCAAAGAGGAGCTTACCAAAACACTCGATGCACTTGATAGTGTACGAAAGATCATTCCTCAATTTGATTCGTTGTTTGCCAAAGACGGAGAAAAAATATACTTGTTGTTGTTTGCCAATAATATGGAACTTCGGCCAGGAGGAGGTTTTATCGGCTCATTTGGCCTGGTTAAAGTTTCGCATTACACGATCGACGAAATCAAGGTGTATGACGTGTATGATGCCGATGGACAACTCACAGAACACGTCGAACCACCTGAATCAATCCGTAAATACCTGGAGCAACCGAACTGGTTTTTGCGTGATTCGGCATTTTCGCCGGATTTTCTGACTAACTCTCAGCAGGCAAAAACCTTTCTCCAGAAAGAATTGGGCATCGGCAATGTCGACGGCGCCGCCATCATCACCACCTCAACCATACAAAATATCCTCGGCGCCATCGGCGAACTATATGTACCCGATTACCAGGAAAGAGTCAATCAGGATAATTTTTACTTGAAGGCGCAAATGTATGCAGAAAAGGATTTTTTCCCGGGGTCAATCCAGAAAAAACAGTTTTTAGGTGCGGTGACAGATCAATTACTGATTAAATTGCAAGAATCATTTTCTCCGGCAGTGCTGGCGGCTTTTAAAAAATCACTCGACGAAAAACAAATGGCCATACAGATGGATGATAAAAATGTCCAAAAAATTATCGACGACCTCTACTGGTCTGGACGGGTGATTGAGCCTGTTTGTACCAATGCTTCACTTGCCAAAAACTGTATCACTGACTTTCTTTTCTCCTACGACGCCAACCTCGGCGTCAATAAAGCCAATTTTTTTGTGAAACGGTCACAAAGTCTTGATGTATCTCTCCGTCGTGATGGTACAATCCAAGATGAATACACATTAACTCTCAGAAATGAAGCCTTAAACGAAGCCTTTCCCGGAGGTACATATAAAAACTATCTCCAAATTATGATACCCAAGGGAGCAATTATCAAATCAGTTACTAAAAACGATGCTGTTATTGAGCATATCGACGAGTTCGAAGATATATATAAAACAATTGGTGTGTATGTCGAAATTCCGCCCAAGAAACAAGCGGTCATTAAAGTCGCTTATCGCCTTCCCCAGCCAATAGATCCAGGTCAAGGCCAATATCAACTTATTGTACAGAAGCAACTTGGCTCATCAAACTCCGATTTCCAGATTAAACTCACTGTGCCGGGCAATTATCATTTGAGTCGTAAGAATTTTGGCGGCCTTGTAAAAGAGGGGGAGATACTTTATAATACTTCTTTATCGGCGGATAAAATTTTTCTCGTCGAATTTACAAAAGAATGAGTGCACCAACCAAAGAAAAAACTACATTAAAAGCTGAAAAGCGTGATTTGACCGGTAAACACGTCAAGCAGCTTCGTAAAACAGGCAAAATTCCAGCCAATGTCTTTGGTCCTAAATTTACCTCTGCCTCTATCTCAATCGAAGCAAAAGATTTTTATCATGCCTATAAAATTGCTCACGAAACAGGCATTGTCTATATCGAACTTGGCAAAGAGAGCATTCCTACTCTTATCAAACAAGTTCAGCGACACCCTCTCACAGATGCAATCTTGCACATTGATTTCCGTAAAATCGACCTCACTCAAAAAATCGAAACTGTTGTCCCTGTACAAACGATCAACGACTCAGAAGCAGTGACTGTCAAAGGCGGCGTACTCTTAATGCAAGCCAATGAGTTAACTATCGAGGCACTCCCACAAAACATTCCCTCTCAAATTGATGTAGACATCGCAATCTTGAAGGAACTTGGTCAGGAAATCAAAGTCAAAGACCTGCCTAAATCCACAAACTATGAAATTAAGGAAGATCCAGAGCGAACAGTTGTTTCTGTAATCGAGCATAAAGAAGAAAGCTTGATAGCCGAAACCGCCACAGAAGGCCCAGAGATCATCACCGAGAAGAAAGAAGAGGGTGAAGAAGGCGCTCCAGCCGAAGCAGTAGCCCAAGAAAAAGCCACCGAAAAACCTTCTGAGGAGAAGAAAGCCGAGTCATCCAAGGAGTAATCTTGCTGTATGGTAGGCCTTGACAAAATCATCTACTTTTTTTTCACAGGCATTTTATCCGTGCTTCTAGGCCACATTTTCTACGTCATTATGTACGCCGCTCCTTACTATTTTTTCTCCATGGACATGCATGCATTTCTTGGCATTCAATACTATATCTACATTGTGCCTTTTATCTCACTCATCGTCAATATTTGGCTTCTTATCGAACGCGATCACTGGCTCGAACAAATCAGTCATTGACCGTATCCTAGATTGCTTTTCGCCTCAGGTGTGATACAATAATAGGATATGGCAATCGTAAAAAGTGAATTTGCATTAGCACTTAACCAAGTCGCTTCTGAGCGTGGTATTTCGGCCGACGAAGTCATCGAATCTATCGAAGCCGCTGTTGTTGCCGCCTACAAAAAAGAATATCCAGATAAACTTGAAGATGAAATCGCAGTTAAAGTCAGTAAAGACACGGGCGAAACCAAAGTTCTCAAAGACAGTGCCGATATTACACCTCCTGGATTCGGCCGCATAGCCGCCCAAACTGCCCGACAAGTAATTTTACAAAAAATTCGTGAAGCCGAGAAAAAAAATGTCATTTCCCACTACAAAGATCAGGTTGGCAATCTTGTTAAAGGTCGCGTCATCCGCTACGACGGCTATAACGCCTATATAGACATCGGTAAAGCCGAGGCTGTCTTACCTAAAGAGGAACAAATCCGCAGCGAAAAATATACCGTTAATACTTCGTTAATTTTTTATCTCAAGGAAATCGGCGAGGACAAAATAGGTCATTCACGTATAGTTTTATCCCGTTCTACACCCGAGCTTATTGCTCAATTGTTTAAACGCGAGGTACCCGAAATCGCCTCAGGAACTGTAGAAATTCGTAAAATCGTCCGCGAGCCAGGCGAACGAGCTAAAATCGCTGTGTACAGCACTCAAGGCGGAGTCGATCCAGTCGGTGCCTGTGTTGGTCAGAAAGGAGTCCGTGTCCAAACCGTAACCGACGAATTAGGAGGCAATGAAAAAATCGATATTATCCAGTGGAATAAAGATGTGAAAATATTTCTCATGTCTGCGCTTTCACCCGCCAAAATTCAATCAGTCGAAATCAACGAAACTACTAAAAAAGCTACTGTTCACGTGGACGAGTCTCAAGCACCGCTTGCCATCGGCCGCAATGGCATCAATGTCAATTTAGCTTCCCGACTTGCAGAACATGAAATTGATATTGTCCAGCAAAAATCAGAGGTAGAAGCAGTCGCCGAACCCGAGAAAACAGAAGAACCAGCCAAAGTCGAGACTCAAGCTGAAGAAACTCCTATTCCTACAGAGACTACACCCGCCGAAGTTCCCGCAGCTACCGACACTAGTACTTCAGAAACTACTAAGGAGGAGAAATAATGCAGCCGCGACCGCCTGTTGTCACAATTCTGGGTCATGTCGACCATGGCAAAACCAGCTTGCTTGATTATATTCGCAAAAGCCGCATTGCAGCCAAAGAACACGGTGGCATCACTCAACGTATCGGCGCCTATGAGATCGAAACAGGCATTAAAAACTACTCTACTTCAAAAATAACGTTTATCGATACACCTGGTCACGAAGCTTTCTCTAAATTACGCGCTCGCGGAGCCATTGTTGCAGATATCGCCATCCTCATCATCGACGCCAAGGACTCACTCATGCCTCAAACAATCGAGTCAATTGCCCATATCAAAAATGCCAATATCCCCTTTATAGTCGCTTTAAACAAAATGGATCTCCCCGACGCCAATCCTGATAAAGTCCAAACTGATCTTCTCAAATACGAAGTCCTCACAGAAGATCGTGGTGGTAAAGTTCCTGTACTACCCATCTCTGCCAAAACAGGTCAAGGCATCGACGAACTACTAGAAACAATCCTTATCATCACCTCAGATTTGCATCTCGAGTTTAACTCAGTTCACGATCCGATGGCCTACATTATCGAAGTCAAAAAAGATCGACGGGGAGTAGTCGCCAGTGTTGTCTTGAAAGATGGCACGTTGCGAATCGGTGACACAGTGTATGCCGATGACAAAAAAGCCAAGATTAAATCGATCCTAAATGACCTTGGCCAATCCATTACCGAAGTTATGCCGTCTACTCCTGCAGAACTGCTTGGCTTCGCAGAAATGCCCGAGGTCGGAAGCAAAATCACGATCGACCTTGGCAAAGCTGTTCTCGTTCACACCCCGACTGCCGAGCCAAAAGACCCACTAGATTTTTTAAAAGAAAAAGTTCAAGAAAAAAAACTCTCTGTCATCATCAAAGCCGACTCTCAAGGGTCGCTTGAGGCTATTACTGGCTCGCTTGCTACCAACGAAAATATCACCATTATCCTTTCGGCAGTAGGCGACATTCACCGCTCAGATGTCTTCCTGGCCAAAACTACCAAATCGATTATCGTCGGCTTCAACACCCGTCCTGACCAAGAAACTGCAGATTTAGCCAAACAGGAGAAAGTCATCATCAAAACATACGCTATTATCTACGAGCTTTTAGAGGAGCTTCAGGAAGTCTCAGACCTTCTAAAAGAGAAAGAAACTGCCGAAAAGAGCCTCAAAGGTGAGGCTAAAATACTCGCCACCTTCATTATCGAAGGCGAAAAAGTCTATGGCGTCAAGGTCACCAAAGGCAAGATCAACCTCAGCGATGAGCTCGAAATCTATCAAGAAGCCAATCTCATAGGCAAAACCAAGCTCGTCAGCCTCAAAATCAGGGCCAAGACGGTCAACGAGGTCAAAAAAGACCAGGAATCAGGCATGGTTTTCTCCCCGCCGCTTGACTTGAAGGTAGGTAATGTGGTAAAATCTATCTTATAGTATTATGAATCCCACAGGCAACCCTATCCAGCAACTAGCTGATGTTATAGGTAAAAAAAATTCCGGGGTCATCGTATTGCCCCAAAATCCTACCCCAGACGGTATCGCTGCCGCAACTGCCCTTTATCTTGGCCTTTCTAAACTCGGCAAGAACCTTTCTATAGTATGTAGTTCCCCTGTCAAAAGTGAGCTGGCAGCTGCAGACAAAATTCAGACTACCTTCGCCACAGGCGGAGATAATTTAGTTGTGTCATTCCCTTACACAGAAGGCGCAGTCGATAAAGTCGAATACGGCGGCAATGAAGGCAATTTTTTTAATATTATCGTCATCCCTCGTGCTGGCGCTGAGAAACTTGATCCTAAAAAAGTGCAATTTTCCTTCACTGGTGGACGGGCTGACTTTATCATTACGATAGACGCCCCTAATTTTAGGAGCTTAGGCCAAATTTATGCCGAGAATCAGCAAGAATTCAATGGTAAAACCATCATTAATATCGACCGACACTTAGTCAACGACATGTATGGTACGGTGAATCTTATTCAAAAAACTAGCTCTTCAACATCGGAGTTGGTTTTGAGAGTTTTACAAGGCTTACAGATTGAAATAGATCGGGAAATCGCCACTAATTTATATGCTGGCTTAGCCTCAGCTACTGCCAATTTCACTTCTTATTCAGTGAATGCTGGTACATTTGAGACTGCCGCCAATCTTCTTAAGTTTGGTGCTATGAAACGACCAACCCGACCAGCCAATATGAACATGCCAGGCACAATGCCATCGATCCCAGGCATGCCGCCTATGAATCCGCCTATGGGCATGCCGCAGATGCCTCGTAGACAGGCGCCTTCAGGGTTCCCTGCAGGTCCAGGTCCAGTAAGAGGCGAACAAGTTACTCCGATTGAAGATGTTGAAGATGAACCAGATGAACAAGAAGACGATCAAGGCCAACAGGCAGCTCCTCAAGATTGGTTAAAGCCCAAAATCTTCCGCGGCGGTGGATTAATCTAAGAAGTATTACTCTCCATAGTTTCAAATAATCCATCTGTTTTTATATCTTCCTGACGAACTTTATCAACAGTTTTGAGTAATTGTTTTGTACGAGTTCCCTCGACAAAGGCATATTGATCTGACAATGACTTAATTCGATCACCGATTTTCGTAAATTCTTCATTGTATTTATCAAACTCGATTTCAAATGCCTTAATTTGGGTAATAATTTTTTGAACATTTTTCTGGTAACGGAAGTTATCATAAGCCTGTCTGACTAATCGTAAAATTGCAGTAAAACTAAACGGCCCGGCAAAAACTACTTTTTGTTTCATGCCATCGGTCCATAAACTATTCATTTTGTCGTAAATAAACGAAAAAATCATTTCGTTGGGGATAAATAATATGACAAAATCGACAGTATTATCTTGGGGATTAATATAATTTCGTGAAACAACTTGTTTAATTTTATCTTTAACGTCTTTTTCAAATAATTTAAGATACTCTTTTTTACCGACTTCGTCGGCTTCTGCCATTTTCTGTAGATTTTGATATGGGAATTTACAATCGACATTAATTTTGACTTTGTTGGGAAGATAGATTGTGAAATCAGGCCTGCTCTCGCCATCTGAAAGAGTTTTATTAAAATCATAGTCTACTCCTTTGACAAATCCGCTCATTTTGAGAAGGTCTTCGGCAACTTTTTCGCCAAATTGGCCGCGTAATTGATTATTAGAGAGTAATTTATTAAGAGACTGGGTGGTAACTGAGAGTTGCTCGGTAAGTTTCTGCTGATTCTCCAGTTCTTTTTTGAGGCCGTGAAATGAACCTATGCGTTCGCGCTCTGCTTTTTCAAGTTTATCTTTACTATCACGCAACTCTTCGTGTACTTGTTTAACAAGGCGCTCGATGGCATCTTTTTTATTGGATATATCAGAGGATAGAAGTTCTTTATCGGCTTGCAAGAGTTCTTTTATGCGAGGGATGACAAACATCATCATAAAAGCCAGCATCACCACCGAAACAATAACAGAAGTAATAACTATTGAAAGAAGCTCCATTCACTCATTATAACCAAATTTGAGATCAAAAGTATACAATTGTTTACCTATCAAAAATGGTACAATAAATGGTCATGAAAATTAGCTGGAAACACGAAATCAAAGACACAGATCGAATCGACGAAAACCAAATACTCGCACAACTTCTCCAGAGTCGCGCTATCACAGACATAACCGGATTTATCAATCCCCCTTCTCCTGTATCTTTGCATATTTCAGATTTTGGCTATGAAAAAGAGATCCAAACCACGCTTAAACTGCTAGAGAAAATTTTAAAAAATAAAAAAAACGTTGTCGTGTACACAGATTATGATGCCGATGGTATCACCGGCGGAGCTATACTCTGGGAAACGCTGCATTTGCTGGGATTTAACGTGCATCCATACGTACCCCATAGACAGCATGAAGGGTATGGATTCTCCATAAAAGGTATCGATAATGTTAAAAAACAATTTGACCCGGCACTTATCATCAGTGTCGATCACGGTATTGCTGCGCCTGATCAAATTACCTATGCTGTCAAACAAGGCATAGACGTTATAGTCACCGATCACCACGTGAAACAAGACAAAATCCCCGAAAAAGCGGTGGCAATTTTTCATATTCCAGCGCTTTCTGGATCTGGGGTAGCGTATTTTTTTTCGAAGATGATTTTTGATCATTTCAGGCAATCACCACTTGTCGATCAAACTCGAGTTAAGGAATTAGAGCAGCATTTCCAGAGTGATTATATAGCGCTTGCTTCGATTGGGACGATTGCTGATTTGGTGCCTCTCGTTGGCCCTTCAAGAAGTGTCGTCAAGTATGGTTTGGCAGCTTGCAGTAGTACTAAACGTGTAGGTCTGGGAGAATTATTAAAACAAGCAGGAATCAGTGGTAAAGAAATCACGCCGTATGAAGTAGGATTTATGATTGCACCGCGCATCAATGCTATCGGCCGGCTCGAACATGCCATAGACGCACTTAACCTTTTAATAACTGTCGACTCGACCCAAGCGTTCCAACTCGCCGGCCGCGTCGGTCGGCTCAATGTTGAACGTCAAGACCTAGTTAAAAAATCAGTCATGGAAGCCAAAGCTATGGTAGAGGCGATGAGGCCGACACCAAAGATTATTATTCTTCAGTCAGACACGTGGCATGAAGGCATTATCGGCCTCATCGCCTCCAAAATCACCGAAACCTATTTTCGCCCCAGCATCATCATGACCAAATCTGAT
>CAYLXX010000033.1:0-8950 GCA_964387955.1 uncultured Gammaproteobacteria bacterium | reverse complement strand
TTAGTTAGGATAGTGACACTTCTTGTATTTTTTACCGCTACCACACCAGCAGGGATCATTGCGCCCTAATTTGCGTTTAGTTACACCAGGAGCAGTGACCTTAAATCCACCCATATCGACAGGATCTGCAGAAACAGGCTCTGTGGATAATTGTGGAGCATTTCTTGGGGTATCTACATGTCGCACAGAAACCGTTGATTTACCACTCATTTTGGGCGGCTTAAGATTTTTGTTCGGTTGCGGTTGAGGAACTATTGCTGGAGCTTGTGCTTCTTCTTGTTGAACTTTTTGGGAAAAAGGATCGACGCGCGAGGCTGACTTAAAAACCATTTCTTTCTCTTTTCTTTCTTCTGGTTGGACTAGTTCAACTTCCACCCGGTGCATACGGCGAATAAATTCGAAATTGATGTTGGAAACCAATTTTTCAAACATTTTGTAGGCTTCGTTTTTGTATTCTACAAGGGGATCAAGTTGGGCATAGCCTCGCAAATTAATTCCTTCTCTCAAATCCTCGATTGCAGTAAGGTGCTCGGTCCAATATTGATCAAGTGTCGATAGAAATAAGGAGCGGACAACTTCGTACCAGACTTGTTTAAGTTTTTTCTCACGCTCGGTAAACTGCTCAGTACTTTTTTTAAGTAAAAATTCTTGCAAACCAGTAAGGTCTTTTTTCTTGAGATACACTTTCATGTCGGGCTCATATTGAGGAAAAACCAGTACCAGATCCTTAACCAATACCGCCATTTCTTCCTCTGTTAAATTATCTTTTATCGCGTCGTAACTGCCGATGACTGAGGCGATTTCCTCATCAAACATGGTGAAAACATTTTCCTTGAAAGCCTTCGGGTCTTTTTCGACTAAAGTCAGTATGTTGCGGCGACGGGTGTAGATAATTTCTCTTTGCTTATTGAGAACATCGTCAAAATCGACCAAGTGTTTACGGATATCGAAATTAAAGCCTTCGACTTTAACCTGCGCTTGCTCGATGGCACGAGAAACCATACCGTGACTGAGAGGTTGGTCTTCGGGGAAATTGAAAAAATTCATGAGTTTGGCGATCTGGTCACCGCCGAAAATGCGCATCAAATCATCTTCAAGTGCGACAAAAAATCTGGTCTCTCCTGGATCTCCCTGGCGACCAGATCGCCCTCTCAGCTGATTATCAATGCGTCGTGACTCGTGTCGCTCGGTACCAATAACATAGAGTCCACCAAGTGCGACTACTTCATCGTGTTTTTTTTGCCATTTTTCTTGATCTTTTTTGGCAGTGGGCATATCGCCTCCCAATATAATATCGACTCCTCGACCAGCCATATTAGTGGCGACAGTCACTGCGCCTTTTTCTCCTGCACGAGCGATGATATGCGCTTCTCTTTCGTGATTTTTGGCATTTAATACTTCATGAGGGATATGTTTTTGGGTCAAAAGCTTGGATAAATACTCGTTTTTGTCAATCGATGTCGTACCAACTAAGACAGGCCGGCCATGTTTATAGTTTTCGGCAATATCTGCTACGACTGCATCGTATTTGCCTTTTTCGGTCTTATAAATTGCATCGGCATGGTCTTTACGAATCATTTGCCTATGCGTCGGCACCACCAAAACATCGGCTTTGTAAATTTTATGAAATTCCTCAGATTCGGTCGCGGCCGTACCAGTCATGCCGGCCAATTTTTTATACAATCTGAAATAGTTTTGGAGAGAAACAGTAGCTAATGTTTTGGATTCATTTTGAATTTTAACATTTTCCTTAGCTTCGATTGCCTGATGTAAACCTTCTGAGAATCGTCTCCCCGGCAAAAGTCGGCCAGTGAATTCATCGACAATAATCACTTCGCCCTCTCTCACAATATAATCTTTATCTAGCTTAAACAAAGTTTCTGCTTTCAGAGCAGCCTCGATATGAAACAACGTATCAAAATCTTTTTCGTAAATATTGGCAACACCCATGATAGACTCAATTTTTTGGATGCCTGCTTCGGTAATATTGGCAGTACGCAGTTTTTCGTCGATCACATAATCTGTTTTTTCGTCAAGCTGATTGACTATTTTGGCATAGCGATAATATTTAGTGGTGTCTTCTTCGACCGGAGCCGAAATGATATGCGGAGTACGCGCCTCATCGATCAGTACAGAATCTCCTTCGTCGATAATGGCAAAATTAAACTCCCTCTGCCTAATTTGGTCCGTGGATTCGACCATGTTGTCTCGCAGGTAATCAAAACCAAATTCACTGTTGATGCCATACGTAATATCGGCAGTATAGGCATCCCTTCGAGAAACTGGTCGTAAATGCTCAAGTCGCCAATCGCCTGCTGCTTTATCCATAAATTTGGGATCATACATGAAGGAAGCGTCGGCAATCATAGCAGAAGTTGTCATACCTAAAAAGTGGAAAATTGCACCCATCCAGCCGGCATCACGACGAGCTAAATAGTCATTCACTGTCACCAGATGTACTCCTTCGCCTGATAAAGCATTCAGATATAAAGGCAGAGTGGCAGTAAGAGTTTTACCTTCTCCGGTTTTTTGCTCAATAATTTTGCCTTCGTGCAGACCGACACCGGCAATAAGTTGAACATCGAAGTGCCTTAACCCAAGCGATCTGCGGCCAGCTTCTCGCACTAATGCATAGGCCCAGGGAAGAATATCTTGCAAATTTGCTCCCTCACTTTGAGCTTCTTTACGGAGTTTAGCTGTTTCTTTAGGGAAATCAGTATCTTTAAGTTTGCGTGCTTTATCCTCAAGATCATTTATTTGATCTTTAATTGCAGAAATTCTCTGCACTTCGCGCTCATTGTAATCGAAAAATTTTTTAAAAACGTTCAACATACGTATGGGGTAAATGTTATTTTTGGAAGTATTCCTGAGGTATGATGAGAATACGCTCGGCATCGTAGCGGTTGGCTACTTTTTCTTCACCGGTTTTTTTGTAAACGAAATGGATTGTGTCTCCTTCTTTGACTTTGGACATGGTAGCCGGCTCGATCTCAAGCGTTTTGCTGTTTACAAGCTGCATTTTCATACCAGTCGGAATATCCAACGTAATCACATCTTTTTCTGAGGTCACAATTTTTAAATAATCATCAGAACTATTAACTTCGGTGATCTTACCTACTTTAGTGAAATATTCCTCATCCTTAAGAATAACATTGGCTGTCACTACTTTATCAAGTTGCGGGCCATCGACAATAATATAATCGCCTTTTTTCAGATCTGTTTGTTTGATCTCTTTTTTAGTGCCGTTGGTTAATTGATATATATTTGTCAAATTTTCGTCGACTTTGACTGTGTAATTACCGTCTTTGGCCTGGAGAGCGATGGTGTCGCCTTTATTGCTTGTGATTCTTCCGACAGCTGGTTTGACATTTTTTTTACGCAGTTCGGCGACTTTGGTAGCAACTTTCTCCTTAAATGTCTCAATGATTTTGTCCTCGACAGATTGAGAACCAGTCACAGTTGGTGAAGGAGTGTCGCCGGTTGTCGGCGTCTGGGCATTGACTTGTAGCAAAGTCAGTTGTAGAACACCGGCAATGATTAAAGTTAAGATAAATTTTTTCATTCTTCAATAAGATAAACTCGTATTTCTTTTTCCTGACTGGCAAACTGGGGATTTTTGGGATAGACCGTCAAATGGATAACATTTTCTCCTTGAGCAAGTGGAAATGAATTAATTGTAAAATTGTCTGCCTTCAATTCTTGAACTATATTTTTGATTGGTGATTGCACCACAAGAAGGCTATTTTTGGTTGCTTTACCTTTTATTGTAACAGCTTTTGAACTGGTTATAAATCCGGTCTCAGGCTCGCTTACCTCAAGATTGGTAATCTGGGTATTTTGGATGGCGACTGATGGAGTAAGGTTGATGGTTGAGATCGGCTTAGCTTTTTGGATCTGGCTTTCGCGGGCTTTGAGTACCATAAAAAAAGCCACGCCTACTCCAGCTGCTACGCCTAGAATAATGGCAAAAATTGTTTCTTTCTTCATACGATTTCAAGTAAAGGATTTGGCAGTTTGCGGCAACTCACCAAGTATATCATTCATATTATACCAATAACCTTTGGATTTATATAGGTTATCTGCGGCCGCCTTTAGGAGACACGAGGCGGCCGCGGCTGCCACCAAACCTTCATTTCGTGTATACAAGGCCCCAGTCAGCCCTGCCAACAAATCGCCTGTTCCTCCTTTGGTCAGACCGGCATTGCCGCCTTCAATAACATAGGTTGTTTCGCCGTCAGTCACAATATCGTAAACAGCTTTAAGAAGTAAAATGACACCATACTTGTGGGCTGTTTCTTCGACAAGCTTAATTTTATCCTCTTTACTCAGTTTTAGAATTTTTACGCCAAACAGGTGCTCAAACTCTAATTGATGAGGGGTGAGAATGGGTTGAGGCGACCTACTTTTAACCCACTCGGTTTTCATCATTTGTAAGGCACCTGCATCGAGAATAAATTTCTTATCCGGAAAATGAGTTAAAAGATGTTGCGTAATGCGAGCAGTATAATGCGCTTCATCAGATTCACCTCGCACCATTCCAGATCCAATCATAACCACATCATCTTCTTTAGCATATGCATCAATGTCTTTTTGTGAGACTATGATACCGTTGCGGAAGTTCTTTTTTAACTCAGTGTAAATTCGGTTATTTTCATATGTTGAAGATAGGTGCACCATATCCACAATATGTGAAGCAATTTCGGCCGCCCATTGGGGTGGTGAATGAAACAAACTTGAACCGCCAATGATCAGTATTTTGCCGTTTTGTCCTTTATGAGAATTTTTCGGAGGAACGTAGAGCTGACCAAGAACTTGTTTTACTGCTTCCCTATCTGACGTTTGTATAGAAATCTGACGGCTCATGATATAATTTTACAGTATGATAACACACCAAGACCTTCGGAAAGCTTTTTCAGAGTTTTGGGAACAACAGGGGCATAAACTGGCTGAACCTGCTCCTTTAGTCCTCAACAACGATCCGACAACTCTTTTTAACAGTTCTGGCATGCAGCAGCTTATTCCCTATTTACAGGGAGAAAAACATCCGCAAGGAAAAAAACTTTACAACATCCAACCATGTTTCCGTGCAGTTGATATTGATGAAGTCGGCGACAATCGCCACACAACTTTTTTTGAAATGATGGGCAACTGGAGTCTCGGAGAATATTTTAAAAAGGAGCAATTGCCTTTATTCTGGAAATTTCTCACGCAAAATCTGCAACTTCCAAAAGAAAAATTATATGTCACTGTTTTTGAAGGCACAGGAAACGTACCAAAAGATACTGAGTCATACGAAATCTGGCAATCACTTGGAATCCCCGAAGATCGCATATTTTTTTACGGCGTAGATAAAAATTGGTGGTCTCGATCAGGTCCTCCCGACAAAATGCCCGCCGGTGAAATCGGCGGCCCTGACAGTGAAGTTTTCTATGATTTCGGTACACCACATAATAAAAAATATGGTGCGACGTGTCACCCAAACTGCGAATGCGGTCGATTTCTTGAGATAGGTAATTCTGTTTTTATCCAGTATCGCAAAAAAGACGACGGCTCGCTTGAAGAATTACCCCAGAGGAATGTCGACTTCGGCGGCGGACTTGAACGAATTCTGGCAGCACAGAATAATAATCCTGATGTTTTCCAAACAGATGTCTTCGAAAAAATAATAAAGTCAATTGAAGAAACTACACAAACAAAATATGAGGGTGAAAATCAATCTGCCATGAGAATAATTGCCGACCATTTGAAAGCAGCAACTTTTATGATTGTCGAAGGAACAACTCCTTCAAATAAAGAACATGGATATATTTTACGAAGACTTTTAAGAAGATCTGCAATTAAAATAAGACAACTTACAGGAAAATTCGATACTAGAAATTTTGCATTCATTGCTCGACAAGTATTGAGCACTTATGAAGATATTTATTTCAATATACAAAAGGACGAAGCTAAAATTACTGCCATTATTGACTCAGAGATGGAACGATTTTCAACAAGTATTGATAACGGACTGCGACATATTAATAAACTTGTAACAATTGATGGTAAAGCTGCTTTCGATTTATATCAGAATTTTGGGTTTCCCCTTGAGTTAACAGAGGAATTGGCGCAAGAAAAAGGTACACATATTGACAAAGATCAATTTAGAAGTGAATTTGATAAACACAGGGAACAATCACGTACTGCATCAGCCGGTAAATTTAAAGGCGGGCTCGCGGATCATTCAGAACAAGTTATTAAGTATCACACTGCAACTCATCTTATTCATCAAGCCTTGTTTGATGTTCTCGGCAACGACATTCGTCAGGAAGGATCAAATATTACCGGTGAACGACTGCGGTTTGATTTTTCCACTTCCAAAAAACCCACTAAAGAAGATATGCAGAAAGTGCAGGAAATTACCCAATCCAAAATCGATGATGGACTACCGATGACATTTACTATGATGCCGCGTGATGAAGCATTTCAGATCGGCGCGCGGTCTTTTTTTAAAGAAAAATATCCAGAACAAGTAAAAATATACTATATAGGTAAAGATTTGAAATCTGCGTACTCGAAAGAATTTTGCGGGGGTCCTCATGTAAAAAATACTCAAGAAATTGGTACAATCACTATTTATAAATTCGAGAAAATCGGGAGTAACTTGTACCGCATTTACGCCAAATGAAAAAAGATCTTATCAACTATTCTGATTTTCAAAAATTAGATATTCGAGTCGGTCAAATCAAAGAAGCTACACCTGTTGAGAAATCGACAAAATTGTTGCAACTACAAGTTGATCTTGGTGAAGAATATGGGGTCGTGGAAATTTTATCTGGAATTGCCCAATTTTATACACCCGAAGAAATCATCGGCAAAAAATTTCCATTTCTAGCCAATCTCGAGCCAAAAGCCATGATGAGCAAAACGTCAAACGGCATGATCATGGCAGCCGATGCGGGTGACAAACCAATGTTGTTTCCAATCGATGACTCAGTACCTGCTGGATCAATCATTCGCTAACTTTAATTGCTTTTTGTATAGTTTGATCCATTGACAACTTTTACGTCGTAGTATATAGTTTTATTCTATGGCACCAAAAAGACGTAAAACTACAAGAAGATCTGTTGCGCCAACTGCCCCAGCACCACAACCATACAATTATCAGTATCCTCCCCAACAACAACCAAATAAACTTCTCTATGGGCTGATTCTTCTTAATCTTTTATTTACTGGATTTTTATTTTATAAACTTCAAAAAGCTCCCGCTACAACTGCCGCTGCTAATGTCGCAGGTGCAGCCCAAGCACCAGTTGCCGGTGCACTATCTGCCGATAATCTCAAAAAATATGCTAAGGATCTTAAGTTAGACTCAAATAAATTCAACAATTGTCTTGATAAAAATGAGGAGAAAAATTCTGTCGCGGCTGATTCACAAGAAGCCGCCTCTTTAGGAGTGAATGGCACACCTGGTTTTTTCATTAATGGCCGCTTCTTTGCTGGAGCATTTCCATTTGAGAACTTTAAGGAAGTTATAGATAAAGAGTTGTCAGGTGAAGCAAACGGTACCTGCGACGTCTATTCAGATACCTTAAAATCTTTTTGTAGTGCAGACGGTAAAAATGGCTTTGATCCAACTGCGAAACAAATCGATATTGGCAATGCGCCTATGACTGGCTCAGCCAATGCCAAAGTAACTATTGTCGAATTCTCAGACTTCGAGTGCCCATTCTGTCAGAAAGCGTATCCAACAGTGAAACAGATACTATCAACCTATCCCAATGACGTGAAGTTATATTACAAGCATTTACCGCTTGTCCAGATTCACCCTGATGCACAACGCGCAGCCGAAGCTGCTCAATGTGCCAAAGCACAAGGCAAGTTCTGGCAGTATCACGATAAACTCTTCGAGTCACAGGGAGCAACAGCCTCCTAATTGTGCTCGTCTGCTTTTTGAACTCCTGGGAAAATTCCTAACACTTCTACCACTGGATTATCGACTGTATCGTGTTTGTCGCTATCTTTTTTTGCCATATTGTTTGATAATTTTTAATATAATTATCTTAAAACTTGCTCATATAATTTGCTAAAGATACTAGTAAGAGCTGCGTAATAATTCTTATCTTACAAACTTCTTGCACTACGTTTACTAAGTCTTCAAACTACTCAAGTATTATGTATTAGACATGTTGAAAATTGATCTGGAAGGAGGTGAGTGTAGATGGCGAGGACAACAAGAGGCCGCGGATGGCATGGTAATCCTGAAGGGCATGCCGAGGCCGCACGAGCGAGAGATAGATTCAATTGGTGGCCATTACTTCTTGTGCCGCTTGCATTTTTGATTGGAATATTTAGCAGTAGTTTAACCAATATTGGTCAAGGTCAGGAACAACCTCAAATTTTACGAGGAGTTGGAGGAGGTCCGGGAACTACCTGTATCACACCAACGATGACTATTTACCACTGACATTTTTCGGTGTCTTTTTTATGGTGCGTGATAATAACTGCACAACGGCGCAGCTGGAGTGGGTGAAGGATAAGATAATCCGAAGTTAGAGCGGAAAATATTGTAATCTTGTATGTTGACGACTCCATTACAATCCATATCTGATTTTGCAAAATCAAGATTGGTTAGGTCAGGAGTAGCATTAAAGTATTTATGAAAAATATTGTAATCAGATGAGTTAATTAAGTGGTCGGTGGTTATATCTGAAGCACGCATATATTCACCTGGAGGACGAGTTGGATAAGGGGTAGGAGTCAATGTTGGAGTAGGTCCTGTTCCGCCATCCCAACCTATTGTACGAGCCAACATCCACCACATGGCGTTGGCCATGCGCGCTTCACCCGCAGGACTTAGATGGTTGCCATTTGACTCATAAGTAGGATACAGTGCTTCATTCCCTGATCCATCAATAACTGGATTACCATTGGGATCATGACTCTCAATTGAGGCAAGGTCAAATAAGAT
>CAYLXX010000032.1:2414-9187 GCA_964387955.1 uncultured Gammaproteobacteria bacterium | reverse complement strand
TAGATATTTTTTGGGTATTGATGGCAAGTAAAGCAAACTGATTATTGGGTTGACTAAGAAAAAAAATATCAAGAAACGCCAGACCCCCGCATGAAGCGACATGTAGAGAATGCGATTTCTAAAAAAAAGATACGCGCGCTCACGCGTTAATAATATTCGTTCCTTAGAAGCTTCTTCTTCGACTTTTCTTTTCCCTATATAAATAGGATGATACAAGCGGGCCTTGATACAAGGCACAATTAGATACCCTGATTTGAGGATTCTCTCGCCGATATCTGGCTCTTCAAATACCATTGGGAAAAGAGTACCGTCAAGTCCGCCTACTTTTTTGAAAACACTTGATCTTACTGGAATACAGCTGGCAAAGTGATTAATTCTGCCCACTTGACTTGCACGGTAGGATACAAGCAGACTTGTGAAAGGGTTAATCGACAAAGCCACACTACTAAGTTTTTTTGTATTGTACTGATAAGCTGTAGGACCAGCCATGCCAATGCGTTCATCACGATCCATGCAATTAATGAGTTTAAACATAGTATTTTTATCAACTAAAGCATCATGAGCAAGGACAATAGTATATGTATATTTTTTCTCTAAATGATAGCTAAAAAAAACTTTATTGATCGAGTTGGATATCATGTAATTTTTGTCGAGTTTTATATATTTTATGCCAGGATATTTTTTTATAACTTTAGTGTTATCTATGGTTCCATTATCAATAACCCAGATATCAAACATAGATTTTGCTTGGCTTTTGGAGAGAGCTTGCAGACAAATAGCCAGCACCTGAGGTTTATTAAAAGTGGGTATGAGAACGACGGCTTTTTTCATCAGGTTTTGGCAGTGAGAATGGGCTGACCATCTTTGATCATGTATTTTCGGGCGCAAGTTGGACAGCGATACTGTTTTGATTTAAGAGATATTTTAGTTGTGCAGATGCAAACATATCCTTTAATACGCGCTGGATTGCCGTAAACGAGCGCGAAGTTGGGTACATTGCGAGTGACAACTGCACCAGCACCAACGAGCGCGTATTCGCCGATAGTAACTCCACCTAAAATTGTGGCATTGGCGCCAATTGAAGAGCCTTTTTTAAGAGTTATTTTTTCTTGAACATATTGTTTATTTTTAGCCCGAGGATACATATCATTGACAAAAACAGCCGCTGGACCAATTTGTACATTATCCTCCACGGTCACACCATCCCATAAATAAACTCCCGACTTAATGGTTACGTTGTCACCTACTATCACTTTGTTTTCGATGAAACAATGATCGTTGATGTTGACATTTTTACCTATTTTGGCTTGCGGTAGAAGATGTGTGAATGCCCAGATAGTGGATTTTTCACCAATGTGCTTAGTTTCAACAAGTGCTTTTTTATGTATAAAATATTTTTTCATGGTTTAAAGAATTTTGTATTTATACGTATCAGTAGTGTGCCACTCGGAATCAGCATAACTTAAAAGTGAAGCGTATTTGGTGAGGCTTTTTATTGCATGGGCAACATATGGTCCAGTCTCCAACCTTACATATTTATCTTTTTTGGCATCGAGAATAAGACGTTTTTGCTCTTTAGTCTTAACGTTTACTAGAACAACTTCCACTTTCCCATCGACGATCCCAAACCATTCATACCATTTTTTATGATAATGGTTACCCCGCACCGCTCCGCGCTTACTGAAAGTAACAAAATAGATTTGCCCAAATTTCTTCTTGGCATGCTTAATTTCTGATTCTTTTAAAAAGACGATTAAACTACCTCTTGAATCTTTAATCTTCTCAAAATGGGTAATGCGATAATTTTTGGTCATTTTGACGTAAAATATTTTATCACACCAGCGGCAGTTCCTGGCAAGGCGCCAAGTTGTGCTAGTTGTCTGGTTTTCAATGCGGTCACAATATAATATATATTCAGAAATAGTACATACGAAGAAAATCTGAAAAATTTACTAAGAGAATTTGGCTTAATATAAGTAAGATAAAAAAACATGAAATTTACCATACGGCTGTAACTTGCCGGTCTATCTGAGTAAAATCCTTCCTGTGATGGGCAGTGATTAAGATATGCCTTGGGGTTAAAAACGAGCTTATAGCCTAGATTTTTGATTTTAAACGCGGCGGCGGCTTCGTGGTACTCGCCTACTCCACCATAGCCTTCATCGAAGCCGCCGACTTGCCGCAGAGCATCCGTACGGACTGAGAAATTACAGGCTTCAAGGTTAGACGCTTCCTGGATGGGTTGTTTCCGCGCAGATTCAAAATTGGTTCCAAGCGCGAATGCACCTGATTTGAACCAGCGGCTGACTGCATATGGTTGGTGTTCCATAAAAAAACCGAAGTATAGTTTTCCTACTAATTTCCAGAACCAATTCCCTCGTTTAAATTTTGTTTCAAATACAAAAAGATCACGATTTTTGAGATATGCACGAGGTATGATAGTTGGACCAGTAACGCCGCCTATATGTTTATCTAGTAAAAAGGTTTCATGTATTGCTGCAAGCCATCCTGGACTCATAATTACATCGTCGTCTGTACGAACAAAAATTTTACCGTGAGCTGCAAGAAGAGCCATATTGGCGGCTCTTGTAAGACCTTTGACTTTTTGATGAATAAGTTTAAGGCGCAGTTTTTTGGAATATGCTGTAATAACCGAGAACGTTTTATCCAAAGACTTGTAATCAACTATGATAACTTCAAAATGTTTATATGTTTGTCTGGATAAAGATTGCAAAACTTTCCTCAAACTCTCGGCACGATTACCAGTCGGTATGAAGATACTTAATAGCATGTTATGTATAAAAACTTTTTATAGTTTCGACAACGTACTGCATAGATTTGGCTGATATTTCGGGATACAAAGGTAGCGATAGGAGCTCATGAGCGATTTCTTCTGAGATTGGTAAATCACCTGGTTTGTATTTTAGGTAACTATAAGCTCTTTGAAGATGCAGCGGCACTGGGTAATGAATATGAGTAATGACACCTTTCTTATGCAAGTACTGCCAGAGCAGGTCTCTTTTCTGTGCTTGTATTGTATACAAGTGGTAAATGCTTTTGCGATCTTTAAATTCGCTTGGAGGTTTAATGGATGGGATTTGTTTTTTGATTAATTGAGTGTAGTCTGATGCAAGTTGCTGTCTTTTTTTATTCCAATTGTCAAGATGTTTTAATTTTAAACTGAGTATCGCAGCTTGAATGGTATCTAACCGCGAGTTAAGACCAATGATTTCATGGTGATATTTATCAATCTGTCCGTATTCTCGCAGCATTCGCAGTTTCTTGGTTAATTGTGAATCTGAGGTTACAATTGCTCCTCCGTCGCCATATGCCCCCAAATTTTTAGTTGGATAAAACGAGTAAGCCGAGAAAATGCCATACGTACCGGCTTTGTGACTTTTATACATGGCACCATGTGCTTGGCACGCATCTTCGATAAGTAAAATATTTTTATGACTTGTTTTGATAATATCCCGGACTTCGTCAATCTTATCTGGCTGCCCGTATAAATGGACTAAGATGATAGCTCTCGTGCGAGAAGTGATCTTGCGCTTCAAGTCATCTAGATTAATACCATTGTCCTTTTCGTCAATGTCGCAAAATACTGGTTTGAGGCCATTCTCTGATGCAGATAAAGCTGCCGCAAAAAAACTGTTAGTAGCCATAAGTACCTCGCCTCCATGATCTAGATTTAGTGCACGCATTCCAAGAAGTAGTGCGTCAGTGCCTGAGTTAACTGCAACGCACGAAGTGGTCCCAATGTATCGTGCAAATTCTTCCTCGAAATTCTGAACCTGGTGGCCGTGTACAAAGTAACTTTCCTCAAGTGTAGTATGCAGAACTTTTTGCACATCTTTTTCAAGGTGTTTGTACTGTGCATGTAGATCTACGAATGGCACTTTAACATCGATTTTGTTGATTTCATCAAGATACTTAATGGTTTTGTGTATGCCTTCTTTTACAGAAGTAAAGCTTCCTTTGTAATATTTTTTTAGGAGCTTCGTATCGGCAAGAGTTATCTCAAGATATAGTTGTGGCCGAGGGATAAATGTCGGTTTAATATCAGTTTTAAGTTCGTTATTAATGAGCTTAACCGTTTCTAAAAAATCTACATCTGTGCCTTTGCCGACATTGATAATTGGTTCATCGCAGTTTACTGCCAGAATAAGAGTAATGCGAACTATATCGTCGATAAAAATAAAATCCCGTCTTTGAGTACCGTCGCCCCATATCACAGGTGATTTTCCCACATACATTGAACGGCAAAGCGTGTAAACAACACTAGCAAATTCACCTTTATGATCTTCTCCGGGGCCAAATCCTGCTAGAATTCGCAGACCCAGTGAGTGAATTTTGGGCCAATAGACAGCGGCCAGTTGTTCGATCATAAGCTTATTCTTGGCATACGTATTAAGAGCGGTCAAATTAAGGGATTTAGTTTCGGTATGGGGAAGATCACTGCCTGCGTATAAGCTGCCGCTTGATGGATATACAAACCGAATATGTTCACTGGCGCAGTATTGAAGGCAATTGAGAAATCCTTGTTGTGTAATGCTTGTACTCTCTACTAGATCGCGATCGAAAAGGATAGTCGATGAAGGACCAGCAAAATGAAATAAATAGTGATATTTCTGCTTTGGCAATTTCTTAAAAATATGTGCGTCCCGTACATCGCCTTTTATAAATACGGCCTTTGGGTGGATGTTATCTTTTGGAGAATATACAAGATTGTCAATGGCATATACGTGTGCGCCTAATTCGATGAGTTTATTGACTAAATTTGATCCAATAAATCCAGCTGCTCCTGTAACTATGCAATGTTTACCGCGGTATGTTTTTAATTCTTTCTCCATTTATTCTGCAAAAAATTGAGCACGAATGCGTAAGTATAAACTATTGTCAAAGAAAAACAAACCAACGGGTGAAAAAACCAAGCCCAATCTCTGATTTTTATAAAACCGCGTATAGATTGTGCAGTAGGTTCAACAAAAGTTAGTGAAAAGAATATATATTTTAGTAAATTCACTTTATCTTGTTGTGGGTTATATAGGTGATAACGTCTTACATGAATTTTATTAAGATACAGGATGCGTAAGTAGCGATTTCTTTTTTTTAGAAAAGTAAAAAAATCTTCTCCTGTTTTATGCCAAATATCATTTTTAACAAAAGCAAACGTAGTATGCCCACTTTTGACAAGATCGTAACACGAATCGATATGAGAAAATTTTTCGGGAACTTTAGAAACAAGCTGAGCAAACTTTCTTCGTATCACGAAACCATTGGCGCCAAGTGTGGGCATATTTTCTGTGGTGAAATTAGTCACAAAATAATCTCCCTTATCTTGGTAGGGCGTTGGTAAGTGCCAGTGAGTTTCGAAGTGAGCAGCTCGATCTCTTTTATTCAGATAAAGTGCCACTGGATCGTTCATGCCAAAAAGCCCAAAGTAACGATTCAAGGGTTTATCTCCTTTTACGTAACTGTAATAGAGTGTTTCTACTGCAACAATCTTGGTATTATCCAGGAGCGGCTGGACCATGCGTCGTAACCAATTACGTTCTCGTATGACATTATCTGAGGGAAAATTGACTACAAGATCTGTTGTTGCTCTATTGTAGCCCATGGCAGTGGCGATCTCAGGGCCGTCGGTTTTTTTGATTATTACTTTGCAGAAAGAATATTTTTTTACTATTTCCAGAGTTTTATCGCGTGACTCTCCGTCCATAATCTGTGCTTTGATAAGATTTTTTGGATAATCAAGTTTCTTGATGCTTTCCAAGCATTCGCCAATTGTGTTTTGACTATTAAATGTACATATAACGAAGGTTACCGAAGGCAGCTTTTTTTTCATTAGAGGATCTTTAGTATATAATGAAATTGTTTGACAGTCAATTTCACTATGACAGATAAGCCAACACCATTCTTGACAGCTACGAAAAATTGGTTGAAGGATAATTTGCTGCAAATTTGTATTTTGTTGACACTCGTTTTTGTAGCTTATGTCAATTCACTTCCCAATGATTTTGTTTCAGATGATAAGGCAGGTATTGTGTCGAGTGCATTTGTCAGAGATTTTTCGCAGATTATGGCCAGACCAGTGACTGCTCCCGGATATCTTATTTACTATTTCACACTTAAATTGTTTGGCACCAATCCTGTGCCGTTTCACGCTACCAATATCCTGTTTCATTTGGGCGCTACCATTTGGCTTTATTTGATTGTCAAACTACTATCTAATAAAAAATTGGCTTTTTTTTCGGCGGCGATTTTTGCTGTACACCCGATGCTGGTTGAGGCTGTGACCTGGATTTCTGCCGGATCGTATAATAGGTATAGCTTTTTCCTTCTTGGTGCAATTGCAACCTATATTTTGAGTAAACGGTATAGCTGGCTCTACTTTGTGTCTATTTTTTTTGCTGGTATGGGAATGCTTTTCTCAGAAAAAGCTATTATCTTCCCGGGTATTATTATCGCGCTGGAGTTGTCTTTTTTTTCAATCAAAAAAAATTGGCCGCGACTGATCCCTTATATTGTAGTCGCGGCCGGAATCGGATTTTTTTCAATTATCAATATAGGTCCAAGACTGCAGACTTTTCATACCGATTATTATCAGGCGCCTGATCAATGGTATAACCCACTTCAGCAAATTCCTATCGCAATCACCTCGTACATAGAGCTGATTATTTTTCCGCGAGCTTTGACTTTATACCATACTGAACTTGCCTTCGGTATTGTGCAGTTTTCGATACGTTTTTTCCTGACAGTAGTCTTTTTCG
>CAYLXX010000032.1:0-2314 GCA_964387955.1 uncultured Gammaproteobacteria bacterium | reverse complement strand
CAGATGAGGATCATCTCTGGCTTGCTGCTGGCAAGTATTCACCTCATAGTCATAACAATCACAATAATTTGGGTGATTATTATGACCGGCACGGCGATTACGAACAAGCTATTGCTGAATTTAAAAAGGCCATCGAAATCAAGCCAGATTATGCCGATGCCTATCACAATATGGCAAACGTATATAGGGAAGAGGGCAAACTAGATTTGGCAATGCAGGGATATTTAACAGCTTTAAAACTTAATCCCCATATTTGGCAATCGTATCATGCTATAGCCGAAATTTATTTTTCTGTTAAAAAGTACGATGAAGCGCTTAAGTATATGGACAAAGCCTTACAAGTTAGCCCAAACAACCCACAAATTATGACCAATATCGGTATTATTTATCTCCAAATGGGTAATAAAGAGAAAGCAAAAGAGTATTTAACTCAAGCTTTGCAAATAGATCCAAGTTATGCCCATGCACAAGAAGTATTAAATCAACTTTAGAGATTGACTGCGCTGTCTGCTAGCCGAATAGCACTCTTTTCGGCATCGATTGAAGCTGTGCTGGGAAAGAAGAAATGTTTGCCTAACTTAGAGAAGGCATTTTTCCAGAAAGTAACAGACGCATAATTAACCTTGGTTTGATTAGGGTCAAAATCTAGCAAATGCCCGATCAATTTTTTACCCATATAAAAAAGGTACATAAAATCATGGGGTGTGCGAATGCTTAAAATTTTTCGGGCAACATATTGAGGCGTCATAAACGCCGAATACAAGTCCTGCTCAAGTTCGTAAATCTTTTCCTCTGGAAATGGAGTTTTCATGACCGATTGTCTCATATCAAATTTATCGTAATCATCGGTAAGCAGCCAACCTTTTTCTTTACATTCACGATAGAGTGGTGTCCCAGGGTAAGGGATGACGATAGTGGCCTGCATTGTCTCGTAGTACCCTTTTTTAAAGGCATATTTGGCGATGGCAATTGTTCTCTGAGCCTCCTCGTACGTTTCCCACGGGTACCCTAACATGATAGTAATATGAGGATCCATGCCGTGTTTGCGTGCCAGTCGAGGACCGTTGATGGCGTCTACTTCTTTGGTGCCTTTGTCTAATTTATCAAGAGTTCGTTGATTGCCCGATTCCATGCCGTATAAGATAAACCTGAAGCCTGCTTCACCCATGAGACGGTAGTATTCTTCGTTGATGGCATTAAAGCGCATGTTACAGCCATATTTTACTTTTTTGTTATAGCCTGATTCGATCATGAGTTCGGCAAAGCGTTTAAGTTTGGGACCAATAAACATGGTGCCCGCGTCATCAAATATCTCTTTGATGCCGTAGTTATCTACTACATGTTTCACCTCGGCAAATAATCGCTCAGGCGAAAAACTCCGGTATGAACCGAGTGGATTTATTGTGTGGTCCCAGACACAAAATGTGCAGCGGTTCCACCAACAATCGCGTCCACTGTACATGTAAGTTCCTGGGGTGTACTTATAGTTACCATTTTCATAGGCATAAAGATACCATTTAGTTAAATCTCTGTCGACAAACGGAAGCTCGTCTAGATTATGTCTGAGTGATGCAGCGCCAGTATGATTGACTTTTTTACCGTTGGAAAGAGTGACGGTGCTTTTGGGTTTTGCTTTGATATCTTTATTGGATTGTCTCCAATACACTCCACCTTCGAGTGCTTCACCTTTGTAAATGTGGTTTAGCAGATTGACGATAACAAAATCATAGTCTCCTCCTGTAATTGCATAATCTACCCTACTGTTTTCGAATATTTCGATAGGTAGATAACTTATATGATCCCCTACCCAGATGAGTTTGAGGTTGGGCAGTTGTTTTTTTATATCATTGATCTGCTTCCAATGAGTTTTAACAATCGGAGATTTTGTTTCAACCAGAAGATAATCGGGTTTTACAGCTTTTAATTCTTTTATCCAGTCTTTATATTTTTTTCGCTCGGCAATGCCATCCATCCAATAGGTTTTGTAACCTTTGTATTGCAAATTTGAGGCAGCATACCCAGGTACCATGGGATAAATATAGGTTGGCGCATTGAAATATTGGAATTGTCTGTTCTGAGAAAGGAGCGCAACGCCTTTTTTTGACTCAATAGGAGGATATCCGACAACGACTCGTATGTCTGTGAGATCGTGGATTGTTTTGCCGCGAGTATTTACTTTCTTCACAAAAGTATTTTCCCCACGAGCAGATCGTCGTACCATACCATTCTAAGTATGGCACGGCCTAAGGCAGAAGTCAACTTGCATTGTAATGTAAGTCAATGAGGGGGTGTCTCTAAGGTGTCTGGACCTCGC
>CAYLXX010000031.1:0-9277 GCA_964387955.1 uncultured Gammaproteobacteria bacterium | reverse complement strand
TTTCAATTATTTAGCCAACAATGCGGACCAGATCTGGGTTTCTACTAAGAGGTTATCTGATTCCTTCAAAGAACATGAATCAAAAGTTCATGTGGTTGCGAACAGTTTAGATAAAAGGCTTTGGGCCGATGATGAAACTCTTAACGGCGCTAGAGAACCACTACAGCTACTCTATATGGGTACAGGCACACATGATGCGGATTTTGCGATGATATTCCCGGCGATGGAACATCTGGCGAAGAAATATCCAGGCACAATCAAACTTACAGTCATTGGAATAACTGACTCTCTGCCCGATAGAGATTGGCTGAATCGGCTTAGTACAAAATGGAATGGTTCGATTTATCCGCGGTTCGTGCCGTGGTTTCTACGGCAAGGACCATTTGATATTGGCTTATCGCCTCTTGTAGATAATGATTTCAATCGAAATAAATCCGATATCAAATGCCTTGATTATCTGGCTGCCGGCATACTGCCGGTTGTTTCTGACATCGAACCTTACAAATCTGCTGAGCTGAATAAATTCATAGTTAGAGTTGAAAACAATATCGATTCTTGGGAGAAGAAATTATCTCAATTTATAAATGATCCTGAGATTCTAAGGCAGGAAAAAGCCGAGGTCTTACCGAACGCCCAGAGATACATATGGGAAGAGAGGTCGTCTAAGGCAACTGCACAGAAAATCTCTAAACTGCTCGAGCAGTTGACTAAGAATACTTAACAAGTCAAGTATTTTTGATGAATGAGCGTAGTTTCCGCCCAACTTTGTGCAATTTACTGTTTTTTGATGCTTTTATCCCGACTGCCTCTTCAATTTTTCTCTCGCTTGAGATTATCTTGTCCATATACTCCCTGACTTCTTGGCGATAATTAGGGTATCTTTGCCAGATAATCTTGTTGCTTTGTTCTAATATCTGCGCTTTTCTTTCAAGCGTGAAGCTGCGAGCTTCCGAATGATAGACGTATGCCCTATTTGCTATAGCGCATAGGTACCCGTGCTTCCTTATACGTTGGCAAAAGTCCACTTCTTCGCCGTAACCTTTGCCAAAAGCCTTATCAAACAGCCCATACTCACTAATTAGAGAACGGCGGATTAGCATGCAAAAGCCGTGAGCAGTGGGTGCGATATATTTTTCCGGTAGCTTGTCCTTAATTTTTTGATAAATCGAATATGATTCTTTGGCCCCAATGCCCTTTTGATGCGCCGACCATAATGGAACGGTCGCTAAGGTCGCATTATTGCTTCGTGGCGATACCGCGCCGATTTTTTTATCGGAATCCAATATAGCTGATATTTCTTTCAAGAACTCGGTTGTCGCTTCAGTGTCACTGGTCAAAATCAATAGGTCATTGTTGGTTTTATCCAATTCTTCCACTACCCTATTGCACGTACCGACAAATCCCAGGTTTTGCGAGTTTCTATAATACTCGAAGTTTTTATGGCCAGCGATCAGTTCGTTAATATTTTTTTCTAGTAAGTCTGCCTCAGGGCCGCTGTCATTGACTACTAGTACCTTATTACGCGAATCAATATATTTTATGGCTGACTCTATGCAGATTTTTAGTGATGGCCAGTCAGAGTAAACCGGTATGGCTATCGTTGTATTCCCAGGCGACTTCATTTTTCGACTTTACGTCGGCTTAAATACATATAAGCTGACTTTGCTCGTGCGCGCGCTTTGCGCTTAACAATTCTTCTTAGACTTAGTTCCCCGCTCTTATCAATAGCTCTTTGTGCTAGTTCTAAGTATTCAATCCACCTATGCATGTAGTTGATTCGCTCAACTGGGGGTTGATAGGGTGAGCTGGCGGTTTTTTTTACTTTTTCGTAAACAGCAGTTGCATTGAATTCACCGTTCATCATTTTATTTGCCTGAAGCTTTGAGGCCTTTCCGTGCCGTAAAATTAAACCTGGGTCCTCAGAATATTTCATAATTTTATCGGCCAGGCTAGACCAGTCACCGGGTGAAAATAAGTAACCGTTCGTCCCGTCTATAACCATTTCGGTTGTTCCCCCGGTATTGGTGCCAACAACTGGTTTGCCGAGTGCTATATATTCGAAGGTTGTGCGACCGAAGGCCTCCATGCGGGAAGCCATGATACCAATGTCTGCGTAAGCTATGAATGGCTCTGGGTTGAGCTGATAGCCAACAAAATGAACTTTATCAGTAACGTTACTTTCTCTGACCTGTTTTTTTAGCGTCTCTTCAACATCAGAATCACCCGTTCCAATTAGACACAACTCTGTTTTATGTCCGGCAGCGTTTAGCTTACCGACTGCTTTTATTGTGTCCTGTTGGCCTTTCGACTGTGCAAAACTACCAACTAGCATTAGTTTCAGGCTGTCCTGATGCTTGTATGGATTGTCGATCTTTAGCCCTCCGCTGCTAATAATTTCTTCGATGTTGAAAGGATTATACAAAGTTGTAATCTTACTTTTTTCGATATATTTGGACGCAAATTCAGCCAGCGTTTTGGAATTTGCTATGACGAGTGCTGATAGGTTGCCCACATCTCGCCAAGTTTCTTCTTCCCCGATTTCAAAAGTTCTTCCGTGGTCTAACCCGCCGTATTCACGAACGAACCAGACGTGATTTACTTTTTGGAAATACGCCGCTAAGGCAGCCCATGGCGCGACTATTGAATTAGTAACCACTAAGTCGGGTTTAGATTTTTTTATTATTTCCTCGATTTTTATGACTGTCTGTGCATTAAATAGAGATTTGTGAAATATATCAATCTCATCCGTCGGTGGTCGACTGTCTGACCAAAAAGTAAAACTGGTCGTATAGTATTTCCAACCACGTTTAGTTATTTCTGGTATCAACGATTTCAATGGTTCTCGTACTATAAACTCTACTTCTAAATTTTCTTTTTTTGCCCAAACATCTAGTACATCTAAAAGCGAGCGCTCGGCTCCGCCGAGTAACTCCGACGTGTGCGTGAGTACAAGCAATTTAAGTTTCATAATTAACCGTTGCTCTAGCCTTTCTTTATTTGTGTATATTTATAGTCTTTACTCATCATAGACTGAGTTACCTTCGAAATACCACTATTCGAGGATTGAAAAATTTCTCGACCCTGAGATATGGGTAACAGTGTTAGCATTCTTTCTAAACTATGGGCTAGAGTGCCATCAACTTGCCCTCTCTCGGCTTCAAAATCTTCTGGTGTAAATAGTAGGTCTAGCAATGGTGCGATGGCATCGAACCGCGCCCAAAACATAGCCCCGGCAAAGAAAGCGTACTTTTCTTGATTGTCTAAAATATCCTTTGTAGCTTTTGTTCCTATTAATCTCTCTAGATACTCGGTAATTTGTGATGAGTTGTCGCCCATGTATTTATTTAACGAGACGTAATGCCCAGCCGGGCCAATTAGGGAGCCTCCTTGACCTAGTTTGGCCATAATCACAGTTACATGGTCTTTACTGGGCAGTAGTTTATCAATGATTTCCTCGAACTGTTCCTGGTCATCCCCGCCTCCTGCAAATCTTTTAGTATCTAGTTTGAGGATATATTGATAATTTAGATTCCTTATTCTTTGAGCCACGTGCAAAAAAGGCAGAATATCCCTACCCCTGTTGGGGACAATCTGTGCCACAGAATTAGGACTTTGTCTCAATATCGTATTAAGGATCTTGCGATCTTTTTCGGTTACTGTGACATATAGGTCATGATTTATCCCTTCGAGTATTTTTAATCGACCTTGAATGTACGACCAATCTTTCTCTTGATATATATGGACTATTACCGCTAACTTAGTTGCTTTGCCCTTTTTTATTGAGTATTGAGGGAAGGCATTTAGGTTTGCTTTATTATCGCTGTACTTTGCAAGCACTTCTCGGGTCCTGTTTAAAACAGAGTAGCCCAAATGATTGCTCGGTTCTAGTACGGCTCCTTCAGCCCATTCATTCCAAGCGTTTATAAAGACTAAGGGGGATTTAGCCTGAGCTGTCTCCGACGCCAGAACATAATCTAGCCACAGAGCATAGAGATCCGGGTTCGCGCCATACAGGGTGAGCGAATCCGTGCCTTTTTTCCTAGCCTCGTTATCCCAAGATGGTGTCACGCACTTATATGTCGGGAACTCGAAACTTTCTTTCAGGACACTGTCTGAAAATAACGCTCGATAATCTGCAATGTAGCCATCGAACATAGGGTCTAATAATTTATTCTTCCACTTGGGGCTCTTCTCCGTTGCACGATTGTACCCGTTCTTGATTCTGTCAGTCATTGGCGCGAACTCGACTCCGGAGTCAAAACCAAGACTGCGAGGATCTGTCCTCTCCCTATTAAACATGGTGACAATCTCTAATCCCAGATTGTGTTTCTTTTTAAAATACTCCCTCCATACCTGCGCATAATTTGCCGTCCGCTGTAAGTCCAACCCCCTATATATTGCAATCAGAGGTTTATTATTTTGACGTATATACCGCGGATCTAACAGTATATGCTCAACATCCTTTATAAATTTGAGTGGATCAGACTTAAGGTATTTCTGAGCGATTATCACTTCATTTTCGTGCCCATCCCAGCGTCTTGTCCAGTTCTCATTTGCCCAGCAAATCATGAATTTAAAATCCCATTCCTTGTGATTCAAAAATACATCTAGTGGTTTTTCTAAAAGTTTTACCCCGCCAAACCAATAGTAATAAAAGCAGAATGCATAAATACCATGCTTTTTTGCCATTTTGATCTGATTCTCTATATTTTCTTCAATCCTAAGATCATAAAAACCCAAGTCAGCAGGCAGAAAAGGTTGTTGATGCCCTATAAAGCGAGGTTCTCCTGCCGTAACATTAGCCCATTCAGTAAAGCCCTTCCCCCAAGCTATGTCATTCTCCTTTATTGGATGAAATTGAGGCAGGTAGAAAGCAACTAGCCTAGGATCTTTGGCTTTTCTTGAGTAGCTTTTTTTAATCTCCGGCTCATAGTAGTAAGATTTCTTGTTATCCAGTAGAACTCTATGCTCCGCTACATTGTTTGCTAAGTTCGGATTGTAATATAGGTCAAATGTTTTTTCGGGTGCATACACAATTTCCGACTCCCAGATTTTCTCATAGCCGTCCCCAAGATCAACATCTATAGATAAGTTGCCTTCAACATAATTTATTATTGTTTCGAAACCGGAGTACAACGAATTTCTTTTATCATAGCCCTTGGTCTTACGAAGCACGTCTTTTCTCTCTAGGCCATAGGGCAATTTATGATACTTCGCACCATTTTTAATTCTCATGGAATGCACACTACCGCTATTAGCAATGATCCAGCCCCTCACAAGAAGCTTTCTATCCGATACTATCTTACTCCGCGGGCTGTCTACAAATAGCCTATACCGTAGCTTCGGCTCTTCATCCTCGGGTTCACTTCTTTTTGAAGCCCGCTTTAACTTATTTAGCCAGCTCATGGCCTTTATCGGGCGACGATTCATTTAAGTCTATTTTTTTTCTCGACCACTTTTCTCAATGGTCTAGTAACCCTCCAGCTTTTTGATCGTAGCATAGCGTCCAATTTAGCCTGTGAGGCAGCTACTTTCTGGTCAGCACGACGTTCGTATGCGGCAATGTATTCATCAGTTCTATTAATCCATGGGCTTGTATTTGGCAATGGCTGGCTTTCTTGCTTGCCCAAACCCGGAGATGCGGCCCCCACATACTGAAGAGCAACCGCGTTTATTTTTCTGGCGTCATCCAGGAATTGCTCCGTAGGTTCGAGACCAAGAGTTTTCAGCCTCGAAACTAACTCACGCCTCGGGATGTAATATTCTGTCCAATCGATTGCGCTTATTGAGTAGCCGGCCTCCCTGAATATTCTGCGTACCTCGACCTCATCATAAAAATGAAGATGAGTTTTATCCAATAGGCCCGTCTCTCCACTCCTAAATTCTCCCCCAAGTAGCATAAGTCTCGTACCCATATGAGCCATATTGGGAATCGAAAATAGTACTTGGCCTCCCGGTCTCAGTAATTTCTTCACTTTCATGAGGATTGCTACTGGGTCATTTAGGTGTTCTAGCACATCAGCAAAAATTATCCTGTCGAACTTGCCAAGCTTCCTAAGATCGTCTCTTTCAACGTTTATCACAAAAGCTTCGTTTAACAGTTTTTTGGCGCGCTTGACATCGTCTTTGTCTAAATCAACACCTACAACCTCACAACCCTTGTTTTTAATTAATACCCCGCCAAAATTACCGCTGCTGCACCCTACGTCTAGGACGCGAGATTTTTCAGAGATATTATTGAATATCTTAAACCAGGTTGTGTTCTTGTCCCCGGTGTATATTACGCCGGAATAATTCGACATAGTTGCTCCAATTCAGAAGATTATAAATTTTATTTGACCTCCTTAATCCTAGTATATCATCTGGGGTGAGATCGACTGCAGACGTTAAAATTATACCGGTAGTCATCAATTACAAATACGGTTTAGGCTTTGATTTTGGTACTATTATCCCAACAGGTAAGACGATGGGTTGAGGAATAAAAAACAATGCCAGAAAAGATTATTTTTATAACTGCATTCGTGGATAGAGGTTTATATAGTCGATGTGTGACTCACAATCCGTTCATCAGGCAACACCCCCAAATTGCCTGTGTTAGTTTTGATAACTCCACAGACAACCGATATATCTCTAAGAGATATAACCAATTTTTAGACTCATGGGATCACAAGAATGCTGCCTGGTTTGTATTCTGTCACTCCGATTGGGAGTTACTCCAAGATATAACTCAAGAATTACCAAAACTTGATCGTAATGCTATATATGGTCCGATCGGTACTATTGTTAAGCGTCGTTATAAAAAACTTGTAAACATATATTGCGGGTATTGCCGTGAAAGATCCCGGGACGGTTCTGAATCCCGAATCTTATCTTGTAAAAAGCAAAAAACCGGTACTACCGTCGATACCCTTGATGCTCAGTGCATGATTATTCACTCTTCGTTAATAAAGAAGTATTCTTTGCGTTTTGATGAATCATTCGCATTTGATTTATATTGTGAAGATTTTAGTGTTAACGCCAAAATTAAACATGGAATTAAGACGCGTATATTGAGGCTAGAGTGCCGTCATAATAATATTGCAAAAAACATGGATGGGCGAGAGGACTATTACAGAATGAAGGATATTTTCAACAAAAAATACCCAAATCTTACATTTGGTTCGACCGTCACAATACTAGGTAAAATCGATAAGAAGACCCGTCATGTTTTCCCCGTCATTAAAGAGGAGTAGCTATGCAAGCACTTCCCATTCGTATACGGTGTCGATTGCGCCGTAATGCGTGCTGCCTGACTCTATTTCAAAGTCGGTGAATCTATCTAAAAGATCGTAATTTTCCACTTGGTCCTGGTCGAATAATGCAGCGGTTACATAATACCTCCCTTTATTAAGTGGCAGGTCATGTATATTAAGAATTATTTTTTTCGTATCAACTGACACCTTTTTACCTCTAGTATTTGGTCCGAAAATATTGAGACCGTCCTCGTTAGTAATACCAATCCCTACTTCCATGTATTTTTCGTGTTTATCTAGCTCCTTATTACGTTTTAACGTAAGTTCTATTTGCAATGAATCATGGGGTTGCATTGAGGTTAGTAATGGTTTGTTGTTTGATAACAGCCTCAACCTCTCTATCGTTACAGCACCGCTGCCCAATCTTTCCTCAAGTGCACTTACCGATCTCGGCGGCTTATATTGATTTAGCTTGTCGTACTTAACTTTGGCTGTGTGAGCGTCGTATACTCCCAGCACTTCCCCCTTATCTACAACGAGCACCCTATCACAAAATCTCTCTATGTCACTCATGTTATGCGATACAAACACAACCGTTTGTTTATCTCTTCTTAATTTTTGAAAAATACTGTAGCATTTTTTTTGAAAGGCAGAGTCGCCAACAGCCAGCACTTCATCAATGAGCAAAATATCGCTCTTTGCTCTTATGGCGATGGAGAACGCCAGCCGGACTTGCATACCTGAGGAGTAATTTTTTAGCTTTTGGTCCATAAACTTTTCTAACTCGGCAAACTCAACTATGTCCTTGTACATCGCATTCATCTGTTTTCGATTGAAGCCAAGTAGCGCACCATTGAGGTATACATTTTCACGGCCGCTAAGTTCTACGTTGAAGCCAACGCCAAGTTCGATAAACGGCGTTAAGCTACCATTTACTTTTACCTCACCCTTGGTTGGTGTATATATACCTGCAATCAGCTTAAGCAAGGTGCTCTTACCGCTGCCGTTCCGCCCGACAATGCCAAAGAATTCACCCTCTCTAACCTCAAAAGAGGCATCTTTTAGTGCTTCCTGTAACTCATAGCTCCGTTTCCTGCGGTAAAAGTTTACAAAGAGCGATTTAATGGAGTTGTGTTTTTCGTGCGGCAATTTGAAAGTTTTACTGACGTCATCGATTTTTATCACCAACTTATCCATTTAGATGTCCTCCGCAAAATATCTGGAACGTTTTCGGAAAAACGCTACTCCAAAGATGAAAACGACCGCGACTATAAGATAGGGGATGAACATCAACGGACCGCCATCAAAAACTTTGCTGGTAGTGACCGTATCATGCCCAACCACAGACCAACGCGCCCCTTGGATTGATTGTGACATGGGATTTAACATTATAAATTTCTGCAAAGTTACATTTGTAATCCTAGCAATTGGATAGAGGATTGGTGTCATGTAAAAACCCGCTTGCATAATAACCTCCCAGATATAGCTGACATCTCGGTACTTTACATAAAACGCCGATAAAAATAGTGATAGCCCGGCGGCAAATATATATACCTCGAGCAAAATTAGCGGAAGTAGCAATGTGGTTCTGAGTAAATCAACGTGATTGATAAATAAGAACAGCACGACAACGATTAGATTAAGGCCCAAGCTGATGAGTGCTGAAATGCTGCTGGATAGGACTATTATCCAGCGGGGAATTCTAATCTTACGAATTAAATCGCCGCGCCCAACGATAGAGGTCAGGCTTTGGCTTGTCATTTCTGAAAAGAAGTTCCATATGACAATGCCAAGCAATAGGTACACCGGGTAGTGAGGGATGCCTTTGCCAAGTTTTAGGAATTTAACGAATACGATATATAGGATTAGAAAAAGAAGGAGCGGCCGTAATAAAGACCAAGCATAGCCTAGCATAGAGCCCTGGTAACGAAGTTTAAAGTCCGTCCGAACCAGCTCTGCTAACAGTGCACGATTCTTTTTGGAATATACGCGTCTTAACATCTGTAACTGATAGACTATTATATAGAAAACAGATGAGCAAAACG
>CAYLXX010000030.1:0-9376 GCA_964387955.1 uncultured Gammaproteobacteria bacterium | reverse complement strand
GGTTGCCCCCACTAGTTTTTGAGACTAGCCTGTCTGCCATTCCAGCACCGCGGCTACCTCAATTATATCAAAACCTTGATCGATGCATATCTGGCGGTGTGACATCGGCTGGTCGAGCGAGCTTAAGGGTTTCGCCGTTTTCTGCTAAAATTTCTACGCCGGCATTTAGAATTGTTATCATGCTGTCAGTTTGTCCGTAATGTCCAAATGTAATCAATCGATCTGTTTTTGTATCAAAAGGTCGAGTGCTACCTGGTTTAAGATGACCTTGTTTGCCGCCGAAATAGATACCGTTATTGACAAGTTCATCGAAAAACTGTGTCAACTCCTTTGATTCAGAAACTTCAGATTGGTTCTTAGGTTTGTTGGCCTCAAAATATACCCTTTTTTTATATAAATTAAGATAAAAAGGATTATTGGCCATATATCTTTTTGCCGGTTCATCAAGTGAAGAAGACTTGCACTCAGTTTTTGCTTTTATCATTCTTAAATGAGCATAAACCGTATCTCTGGCTAAAGCTAAAATAGCGGCAATTTCGGTTGGGCTTTTACCTTGTTCCTTAAGACTAAACACCTCTGATTCACGACGAGTCAATGGTTCGTAAACGCACCTGTCCTCTTTATACATGAGGGCAATTATACGACAAATTTTCCGGCTTTAAGAAGTGGCTTATTATCTACAAGGAGCACTGATCCAGGGAGACGCATGTCTTTGACAATGTCCCAATGGATAGCAGAATCATTATGACCCTCGGGCGCACCGCCGCGTTTTTCTTGATATGATCGGCCGAGCGCGAGGTGGACAGTGCCGCCAATTTTTTCGTCAAACAACGTGTCTTTAAGAGCTTGCCTAATGTTAAAATTGGCGCCAATTCCAAGTTCACCGAGCGCTCTTGATTGCGGATCAGTATCTAATATTTTATGAAGTATTGATTCACCTCGGCCGGCTTGAGCCTCAACAACGCGGCCCTTCTTAAACGTAAGAGTAATATCTGCCACTTCACCGGCGCCGGCATAGTTTGTTGGAAAATCAAAATAGACTGTACCTTCAACAGTTTCCCAGACCGGCGCTAGAAACACTTCACCATCGGGAATATTGCGCTCTCCAAAGCAGGCTTGCGCCAATCTTTTATGAATCGAAAATTTCAAGTCAGTATTTTTTCCAAGTATTTGTACATGTTTACCCAGATCAAGAACTTTTTCGATTTTTTTCAGATCTCGCTCCATTTTTTTATAATCAACGATACACACTTTATAATAAAAATCCAGAAACCAATCGAGACTAACGCCTGCCTCTTGAGCCATGGCTTGGGTAGGGTAGTACGTGAGCAACCAGCGATCGGTGTTGACGATATGATCGCGATAGGGAGAAAATAGTTTGCGACGTGGTGCAATTTTTTCAAGAGGAATCTGTGTCAGGTCGTTGGTATTTTCGAGTGTGACTATGGAAATATACGCATCGGCCCAGTCGATTTTACCCTGAAAAACTTCTTTAGGAATATGTTTGAGTTGCCAATCATTGGCGTATTTATAAAACTCATACAAGAGTCCATCGTGGGAAGCACGGTGACCTTGAAAATGGATATCAAAATCGATCATGGGGTAAGCGCCTTTTTTTAAAGTTTCGATATAAGTAGCTTTTACCAGCGGCCAGGCTTGGAAGTCGGAAACTTCAATCAATACTTTTTCTTTGGGTTTGATTTTGAGGGAGTGATTAATGAAGATTTGCGCAAGTTGAACGTCCTTTTCACTGGAAATCATCACCTAATTATACCAAATTTATTCATAAATTTACATATTGACTACATAAAAGTATGGGAGTATTATAGGGATAACCTTAGATAGACCTTACAGAGTGATGCAAAAAATAGCTGACATTCTCATCACCGAGGAAATAATTATCGTATCACCCCAAGATACGTTATCCAGTGCACTCTCAAAGCTTTCTAGC
Organism: uncultured Gammaproteobacteria bacterium; assembly: GCA_964387955.1. Taxonomy (GTDB): domain Bacteria; phylum Patescibacteriota; class Microgenomatia; order UBA1406; family GWC2-37-13; genus CAYLXX01. The sequence continues at coordinate 7,425 of CAYLXX010000030.1, read as the reverse complement.
TCCCACGATGCTGCTTTTGTATTTGATGATAAACATTTTATAGGTGTTATCAATCCCTACTACAGTCTCATAAAAAATTCATACCCGGGAAATGCCAAAGTAGAACATTGTCTTTTTCACCCTCCACGCGTCTATATGGATTACCCGCTGTATAAAGTTATGCGGCTTTTCATTGAGTCGAAAATTCACTATTTACCTGTGTTTGATGAAAAAGAAGAGTTTAAAGGCATAATTTCTGCTCGAAAACTCTTGGAGGTATTTAGTAATCATCTGAGTTTAAAGGCTAATTTAGGGACAATTCTCAATAAAAAAACTCGGCCCTCTGTCACTATTTTTGAAGAAGATACTGTATCAATTGCTCTTACTAATTTTAAGCGCTTCAAAGTATCTAAACTGATTGTGATCGATCGTGCCATGAAGTTGCGGGGTGTCTTAAGTTATTATGACCTGATTTTTTACCTCATAACTCCTCGAGAGAAAGAACACTTAGGCGATCGAGAGGGAACGAAGAGCAGTTTTTACAACCAGAGAGTGAAGCGCTTCTCCAAAGCCTATGTGTTGACTCTTACTCCTCAAGATACCACCAAACAAGCTGTGGGTATGATTTTGGATAAACATATAGGCAGCGTTATCGTTGTCGATCGCGAGAAACATCCGCTGGGTATTATTACCACAAGTGATATTTTTGGCGTCATGTTGAAGCCCGAAAGAGAATTGAAGATCCAGCTTCTGCCCAAAAATTTGTCCAAGCAAAGCTACGAAGTGGCCCGGGTATTTTTCGGTCAATTTAGCCATCTTCTCAAAAGAATTCCCAATCTCTCTCGAGCTGATCTTATGGTGAAAGAGGAAAAGGGCGGGGGAGTCTACAAAGTATTTCTCTCCATGTTGCCTACTCGAGGGAAAAAAGAAGTCATTCAACGTGAAGGTAAAAATTTACCCGAACTTTTATACGAAGTGAAGCAGGGAATTAAAACCAAAAAAAGCAAAATCTAATCGATCTTTCTTCTTAAATACGACATCAGTACAGACAAACCCAGTCCGACTCCGAACCAGAGCGTGATGAACCTAAATAAAACGGTGATAAAAATCGCGCTTGATAAAGGTAAGGGAAATAAATTGGTGAGAAAATAGGTAATTGAGCCTTCGGCAACTCCCAGACCGCCCGGTATAAAAACAAAAAATCCAGCAATAGAGGAAAATGAAAAAATAAACAGCGAGACCGATAAATTATAGAGCGGGTGAATCGAGACAAATTGATTGACGAGTATGGCTAGCGACAATCCCTCAAAACTCCAAGCGGCCATACCCAGAATGATTCCAGCAAAAAGATTTTTACCAGATAATAATTTATCCGAATTTTCGAAAAAAACTTCAAAAAAATTGAGCAATTTAAATTGGGGAAATTTTTTTTCAAGCAACCGGACGACAACGAGGAAATATTTTTTTAATTTAATTACCATAATAAACGCCAAGACAAAGATGATCGAAAAAATAAAAAAATAGAGAGACTGTTTGACGAAAAAAAGGCCAGTCATAGCCAGAAGTATCATGGCAATGCCGTCTGTCATACGCTCAAATACCAGAATCGGTACCACGTGAGTGATGGAGACATTATGAGAACGTTTAAGCAAGTAAGCTTTGACGACTTCGCCGGTTTTACCTGGTGTAACTGTCATTGACAGCCCAGCTAAAAAAATCATGAAGGCTTTTTTATACGGCAGGTCAATATGAATCTGTTTCAGGTAATACTGGAATCTAAAGCCGCGAATTAAATAATTGATCAGAGTCAAGATAAGAAGGGGAGGGATGAGCCACCAATTAAAGCTCAAAATAACCGATTTAATTTTCTGGAAATCTCCAAATAAAATAAACAGGGCGTAGAATGTGAGAGCTACCAGGAATGCCCAGACTAATTTGCCTTCTTGTTTACGTAAGTCAAACCCATTCGCTTTTTCGGACAAATTCGACATGGTACAATTGTAACATGAAAATTCTGATTACCGGTGCAGCCGGTTTTTTGGGGCTTCATTTAGCCTTACGCGGAAAAAAACATCAGCTTACCTTAGTCGATATCGCACCTTTTGACACACGTGAGTATCCTAAGTCATGTCGCTTTGAGGCGGCCGATGTACGCGAGAAAAAAATGATCGATCTTGTGAAAGGTCATGATGTAGTAATACATGCGGCCGCCGCTTTACCGCTGCAAAAACCCGATGTCATTTATGATGTCAATTTCAACGGCATGAAAAATATTATCACTGCCTGTTTTAAACACAAAATCAAAAAATTAGTCTTCGTTTCCTCAACTGCTGTGTATGGGGTACCTAAGAAACATCCTATTTTGGAGACTGATCCGCGGGTAGGAGTTGGTCCCTATGGTCAGTCGAAAATCGATGCTGAAGATCTCTGTTTTGACGCCATCAAAAAAGGCCTTCACGTGACCATCATCCGCCCCAAAACGTTTGTCGGTACACATAGACTAGGAGTTTTTGAAATTTTGTTTGATTGGATTCATGATGGTAAACGAATTCCGGTTATAGGCTCGGGTAATAATCGCTACCAGCTTCTTGACGTAGACGATCTGGCGGATGCCATCTATGCTTTTGCCGAGAAGAGTGACAAACGGTACGACGACGCCTTCAATATTGGCTCAGAAAAATTTAATACAGTTCGCGAAGATCTTGGTGCATTGTTTGCCTACGCCAAATCAGGTTCAAAAATTATGCCCACGCCTGCGTGGCCGATCAAGCGCGCTCTATGGTTTTTTGAAAAAATTAAGCTTTCACCTTTATACCAGTGGGTTTATGATACGGCCGATAAGGATTCGTTTGTATCGATCGAGAAACTTACCCAAGCTCTTCGTTGGCATCCTCGTTACTCCAACGCGCAGGCGCTGATCAAGTCGTATCAGTGGTATCTGGATAACTATAAAAATATTAAGTCTCGGCCTGCCGGTTTAACACATACCGTCGGGTGGAAGCAAGGCATCTTGGGTTTTTTCAAGAAGTTCCTTTGATCGAGATGAATATGGGTTGAGTATGGCATTCTTTACAAGATATGCCCCAGTGGATTGTCGAGCGATATTTTTTAGTCTTTGCTTCTTGCAAGATTTTTCTTCTCGTTTGGGTACTTGGTCCGATAGCATCCACAGGTGCGAGTGGGACAATTACCAGCCAACTATGATGAGTGGAGGTGAATTGCCTAAAATCTGCCATACTTGTGAGATTAATTATATTTTTCTTCATACCATGGTTAAGTACCTCAAGAATGGACTCTGTACTGTATGTATGAGGATTGCTCAATAATCCAATGTCAGAATCTGGTTGTGCTCGAGTATAAAATCCGATACTTGAAGCTGGTTCAATCCATCTATAGTATGCGTTTCTGTTTGCTGTGTAATCATAAAAATATATTTTCAAATTTGAAAGTCCTATACATAAAAGAACTGCAAAAATAAAAATTTTTCTCAATTTCTTACGCTTCACTAATTCAGCTGAAGCGCTAATTCCTAGTCCGATAAGTACAGCCACAATCGGGTAGAGAATCAGTAGTCTGGTAGAAAGAGGGGGTGAATCAGTTAAACTCACAAACAAGAGCGTGAGAAAAAAAACTATTACATAATAATGCGTATCCTGTACTTTATTTTTTTTTATTTTCAAAAAAAGAGGATAGAAAACTATCAGGTAGATGAAAAAAAAGTAACTAGAAAGCATGTCTAACATGGAGGCGTTGCCGTATTGAGTACTGCCATCGTCAAGGTTGGAGAATCCTCTCAGGTTTTTCAGGAACTGCTGGTAAAAAATACTAATCAGGTTATGAGTATCATACTTAGCATAAAAAGATTGGGGTTTACTAATAAGGAGAACTTCTTGTTCGCGTTGTAGGTACGAACTAGAATGTTGAATATATGACAATAAAGGGAGTGTGATGGCCACAAATCCAAGAATTAAGAATTTCGCTGCCCGTCTCCTAATTTTTTTTCGGTTGATGAGAGCATATAACGCGACCAAAAAAATGATGATTTTGGCGCCGGTATATGAATAAAATGAGGTGCCGCATAGCAATCCTGTAATAAAGTAAGGTAACCAATGGTTTTTCTTGATGGCTACATGTAGGAAATAAATTGATGTGACAAGAAAAAAAGGAGCTTGTATGTTGGGTAAATTAATTCGTGAATAGGCTATTGCCACATGCGAAAAACAAGCAACGAAAAAAGTTATAAGGGCAACTTTTCGATTAAAAGTATCTTTAATGAGAAAGTAGAGAAATATGTTAGTTGCCAATCCCAGTAACACAGCAGATAAACGCAGACTAACTACGTTTAATCCCAAAAACTTAATGAAGAAGGCGGTAGGGGCATTGCCTATGATTGTAATACTGTAACTCGTATCCAGTAAAGACCGAGTTTGATCAAGTATAGCTAAAGCAGATTGAGCCATAAAAGCTTCATCGATATAAAGTGGGGGAGGGAGCGACGGTAGAGTCAGAACACGAACTAAAATCGCACCCAAAAGTATGATAAAAAAGGGGACATAAGAAGTCGTCATTTTTTCTTAAAAATCATTATTTTGGGATGATCGTAGACAGTAAATGACTCATCGGCTGTTTGGTCATCAATGCCTAGTGTGTGACCCAAAATCGTAATCGAAGGATACACATGAGCTTCATAAACTTGTTTAAATCTCAGCTTTCCGCCAAAGAGATCGCGGTAATATTGAGCAGTTTTAGGGTAACATACCTTATATCGCTTACAATCGGCCAGTTTCTGGAGCGGTACAAATAATCTATTGGATGCAATAATAATATAATTGGCTTGGCTTAGTTTATTTTTTAAAACTTGCCATTTTGTGTCGTCGTCTGGCTGGTCGTACAGTGTAAGCTCGACAAAATTATAGCGTTCACTTCCCGTAAGCGGCAACCGGTCATCCCAGTGCTCGATAGCCAGCGTTGATCCGGCTGGGATATTTTGTAAAATCCAATTAGTAGCAGCCAGCCGGGTATGTTGTTGAGAGTATATGTTGACAAACAAGCCAGTCCAAGCAATCACAAGTGCAATTGCCGCAATAAACACATATTTACCAAATTGCTGTTTGATGCGCTTGAGCCCCAATCCCGCCAGAATTGCCAAGAAGGGGTAGACAGGGAGCATATAGCGCATAAATTTGACGGCAGATATCCCCAGAACTATAAAATAAAATACATAAAAAACTGCCACTATGATATACACTCTTTTTTTCCTGATAACTTTCCAGTACTCGATAATTCCGAATCCTGCAAGAATCGAAATAAAAGGCCCCAGTCCCCACAGAATAATATTTTTTACAAAATAGAGATAGGGAAGTGTATAGACGTACTGGAGTGTGTAGGGGAATACATAGGCATCGCGCGACATAGCCGATTGTTGAGAAACATCGTGAAAAAAATTGGGCCAGGATAAGTACGCATACGGCATAAAAATAAAATGAAACAGGATAGTGAGCGGTAGAAAAAAAATTGCTCCAAAAGGCAGAAGCAGAATAATAAAAAACGGGAAAAAAAGTATCGCAGTAAATTTTGTTGCTAGGGCTGCGCCGTACGAAGCAGCCAGCAAAACCAATACCTTCCAAGAACGTTTTTCAAGATATACAATCAGAAAGTAGAGCGAGGCAGTGAGAAAAAAAGTTAAGAAAACGTCAACGACGAAAAAGTGGGTATTTTGGATCGTGAAAAATGCAAATGAATAGATAAATGCAGAGTAGAGTGCGGCGTCTTTTTTTTTAAAAAGACGCAGAACTATTTTATATATACAAATAATGGTTCCAATATCGGCTACAATCGAGAGAAACCTCCCCAAATACAACATACCATCATATGTGGCATGATCACCCTTACGGAATACGTCTATAATCTGAGCAACTGCTTTAAGAATATATAGAGGTAATGTCCCGTAATTGAAAAATTCTGGGTTCAAGTTGGAGAAGAAATTCATGCGATCGGCAACGATCATGAGCATGCGCTCATCTGGATGAAGGTGAAACCCAAGATCCCAATTGATGCCATATAACCTAAAAAATATGGCGATAACTACAAGGATAATCATTTTAAAATGTATTATACTAGAGGGAGTATGTTACCTGTATTGCTAGATCTGAAGTTTATAAAAATTTATACCTTCGGAGTGTTCCTAGTATTGGCCTTTTTTTGGAGCACATTTCTTCTGTGGAAAAATATTCGATTAACTTCATACAAAGAAGAGGAGATATTTGATGGATTATTTATTTCGTTGTTTGGCGCGCTTTTTATAGGCAGATTGGTACATGTTGTACTTCATTATGATAAGTTTGGTCTGAGTCCACTTAAATTTCTGCTTATCAATGGGTATCCTGGAATTTCGTTATATGGTGCATTGCTTGGAGGGCTTGTGACTTTTTTTGTATTTTGTAATTCTCACAAAATAAAGTTTTTTGATATCGTCGACTATTTGATTTCACCTCTTTTTATAGCTTTGGCAATTGGTAAAATTGGTAGTTTTTTCTCAGGTGTGGAGATAGGAACAAAAACCAAATCTTTTCTTGCTCTTAAATATGTTAACTTTGATGGTACCAGGCATTTGACAGCTTTTTATGAAGGAATATTATTTTTTATCGGAGCAATTGTGGCATATAAGATGATGTTTATGATACGGCGAGAGCAAATACAAAAAGGGATGAGTTTCTTTTTTTTCCTTTGGTATTTTGCCTTGGTGTATTTTTTACTTGATGGATTAAAAGCCTCAAGAGCGCAAATAGCAGGCTATAGCATGAATTGGATTGTAGCAACGGCTTTCCTGTTGACATTCACCCCTTTCTTACTGTATCATTTAAGATACTCCCTGATCCGTTCGGTAAAGGGATTTTTTAGTTTATTAACCACCCGTGGCCGCAAAACTGAGCGCAAAGCTCATTAAACAAAACGAACAAAAGCTTCTAGCCGAGATCGAGAAGATCAAGAAGCAGATTCAGAAACTCAAGAACGATGATCCTTTTGCTGACCCCGATTATGCGTCAGATAATGCCGCCATTGACACTGATGTTCGTGAGCAGGATTACCACGCTATAATTGAGGCGCAGATCAAAGATATGCAGAAAAGAGCTCGTCTTATACAGACTGCGCTTGATCGCATCAAAAAAGGCACATATGGTTTCTGTCAGCGCTGTGGTAAAAGTATTCCTCCTGCGCGACTCGAGCTTATTCCAGAAGCTCTCTACGATATCGACTGCGAAAAATTAATGCGCAAGTAATCTTGAATGTAAATGGTTCACCATTCTTGTGACTGTTGCAATACCTACTCCCACTAGTCCCGCAATTTTATCATAGAATTGTTTTCTTTTTAGGTCCCGGTATGTCTGATTTGGCATCGGACCTAGTGTACTAGTATGACAGCAAAATTTCAGCCGCTTATAGTCT
>CAYLXX010000029.1:2048-10322 GCA_964387955.1 uncultured Gammaproteobacteria bacterium | reverse complement strand
TATTTTTCGGGAGGATATTGAAGGTAAAAAAGTGTGAAAATGTATGGCTCGCCGTGTTTTTTGGTGATATAAAACTTGTCGACTGAATTGTAATTGATTTTGACATAGTCAGTTAATTCTTTATAGCCACATTGCCATGCTCGCTCCACATTTATTCTTTTGGAGTAATGGAAAAGATAAAAATCCCAATTAACTAGAGCAAAGAAAAGGAAGATTGCTCCAACGCTAACAATAGCTGCAACTCTTATGTGAGGCTTAATTATTGCAAGGATTGATGACATGCCATACGCGCTGATCATAATGCATGGTATTAAGAAAAATAATGAGCGGGTCAGAGACATATCTGCCCAGGAAAGTGAAGCCGAAAGAGGGGATATGAGAAATAATGCCAGTAAGAAGTAGCGCCATCGTTCTTTATTTTTAAATAAAAAGTATAAACCGATAAAGATAAATACATATTCAACTGGTGTCATGAGTGACATACCGTTATACCCAAAGCGGACATTATCGTCACCTTTTAAGACTAAAAATTGCGGCGAAAAATAGGAGAGATGGGAGAAAGTAGCATCTTTTATGCCTTGGAAAAGATTATTATATAAGACTCTTATACCTCCTTCGGTTTTCAACTCGTTGATGCCGATTGAAAAGCCTTTATCGCTAAATAAAAATAAATTTTGTACACGAACAGGTTTATAAACAATATCGGTAATTGCAAACAATCCGAGGATGATGCAAAATAGCACAATGATTGAAGCTTTTTTTTGTACTGGTCTGAATAAATATATGCTTCCTGCAATCAGATAAAAAAAGGCGAAAATTCTACTCGATTGGTATGTAAATAGTGACAGTAACAAAAATACTAAGAAAAAAATATACGAAGAAAACTTGAATTGCTTGCAAGTTTTAACGAAAAAATATGTCGCAGTTGAAATAAGAAAAGCGGCCAAATAAGCCTCATGGGCATGTCGACCGACTATATGCACTCCAAGTGAAACTGCAACGAAAAAGGCAGCGAGTATACCAACTCGGTTGTTGAAAAGTTCTTTTCCCAAAAAAAATATCACCAAAGGGAAAAGAAGAGCGATAAAATGATTAGCAGATCGTGTTCCAGTCTCATTGAGCCCAAAAACAGCTATAAATGGCATAGACAAATAACTGAGTGCAGGCATCTTGTAATCACCAAACGACTTAAGTCTTAGAGGTAGTACTGTGCCATATTCATCTTTGCCTGTTTTAAGCATCGAGTAGGCATTGTAGGCGAAGGCAGCCTCGTCTGAATTGAAACATGCCGGTGCTTTTTCGTTCCAAAACACATTGGCGATCAAAGACAGTAAGCAAATTACACCGACAATAATCCAAGTAGTCTTTTTCATGTAAATAAAGAAAGTATTGCAGAATCTTTTTTGATAAATAAGTTGCCTCTTCGCCTTCTTCTTTCTAATATAGTTGACAATTTAGTAAGCGCTGCTATCAGAGCGCCAATAAAGCTTGTTTCTCCTTTTATAACAAGCTTGAGCATAAATGGGATAAGAAATAATGTATGTGCAACGCATAATTTTTTGTCGGTTATATTTTTCCAGATAAAAATAAGCTGATTACGGTATGAGATTTTCTTCACATTACGAGCATCGAAATACTTGCCGATTGTTGATTCATGATGGTGCTGGACGACTATTACTGGATCAAAAAGTATGCGATATCCTGCTTTCCAGGCATTGTAGGAGAGGTCAATATCTTCCCAATAAAATGGCGCATATAAATTGTCAAATCCTCCAAGCTTCAAGAATTTTTCTTTGTGTACCATGCACGCACCGCCTTCGGCCCAGCCATTAATTCCGAATTCGACATTATCTGTTTTGTTATGCTGAAAAAAACCGCTTGAAAAGTAGATACGATTTTTACCTACTGTTTCGCCACTTTTTTCCTTCTGTGCAAAACTCACCGCAAATAAACTGTCATCTTTCTCAAAATGAGCTAAAGCGTACTTATAGGAAGAATCTTCTAAAACCACATCGCTATTGAGTAAGACAACATATTCTCCAGTCGCATTTCTAACACCGATATTGACGGTTTGCCCAAACCCCAAATTTTTTTCGTTTTCGAGAAGCTTAATAGAAGAAAATTCTCGTAGGGCACTTTTAAGACTCATTGAAGGGTAATCATTTACCACTATAATTTCGCAGCCCTTAAGATAACGAAGGTTATTTTTTAAATTACTTACTAATTGTTCTGTATTTTTATAAACAGGTATTACAACTGAAATCATAGGTTACATGAGAATAACTTCCTCGACTCTATTTCTAAAAACATCAAAACTAAAATTGTTTTTAATATAATCGTGTGCATGATTTTGGATGCTTTTTCGTAAAGATTCATCTTTGTTGCTAGCCTCCATTTGTTTAAACAGTTCTTCTTCATCTTTGAAAAGATAGCCATTTACATTGTTGGTAATCATATATCGAGGTCCACCAGCATCATAACAGCATGTGATGCACCCTGCTGCCATAGCTTCAAGCGGAGTAATACCTAAGTGCTCAACTCTCTCTGGATATTGATTTTCATCTATTTCATATCCTGCAAAATGCCAATAGTAAAGCGCTTTCTTATATAAAGATATAAGCTTGGCATACGAAATATTTGGTTCAAGAATAATGGATTTATCATTACCTATAAGAGATTTAATTTCCTCGAAGTAATCATTGTCCTCGGGTTTTAATCCTCCCACAAGAACTAATTTATAACCCTCAAAATTTTTATTAACTTTTTTTTGATGTTTAAAAGCGGTAATAATCGCATTGTGTTTCTTACTATGTAGATGTCCAAAAAAGCGTCCTACCGATAAAATAATTTTTTCTTTTTTTAGTGATTTTGCATGCATATCGATTAACTCATCTGGTAAATAAGGATAAATAATTTCTGCCTTAACCCCCCAGCGAGATAACCACTTTTTAGTAAACTCTGAGATAGTAATAAATTCTGCATTCAATGTTTTTAGTCGGTTAACATGACTCATGTTATATAAGCTATGTTGCGGAACCATGCAGTAGATATAATTTTTTTTAGCTCCCGAGAAAAAATAGCTTCCATTGGTGACATAAAAAAAGGCGTCATATTTGGCAAGTTCAGTAATTTTTTTGAGAGGTGAAGCTGTGGGAAATATATTTGGTCTAAAAGTTAGAGGTGGACTGAAACTCAAATTAAATTTTTCTTTAACTTGTTCTGATACATCTACATCCCAGAAGATATCAATGTCATAATCATGCAAACTCAGCACTTTCAATATTGAAAGAATAAGTTTTTCGCCTCCGCCTAAAGTATCGAGGTAAGGATTATAAAGAGCTGCTTTTTTTCTTTTTTTCATACAAAAAAAGGTATGTAATAGTTTTGGAAAATGCTTGATAAATACTTTCGGTGATGCCAAATTGGCCATCCATAAACCCTTGATTTTTTATGAGTCTGCGGTATAGTTCGCCGAAATACTTACGGAAGAATATTGGAGTGGAAACGGGTTTATCGGCCGCATAGAGAAGTTGTGACTCAATGTCCTCGAAGCGGATAGTTTTTTCGACATTTTCTGCCCAATTATTTTGCGAATAGTGAAGCAATGGCGACTCCAAAGTTCCGCCTTCGCCTTTAAATTGCGGCGCAGCATGAATGATTTTGGGCCATTCGGCAAGAGCATTTTTTTTGAAAATTCGTGTTTGGTAGTTGGGCCACCAGCCACCATGTTTAAACCAGATTTTTCGAGCAAAAATTTCTTTGCGAGGGATTTGGTAGTGCGTTGTCATATCGCTTGATTTTATTGAAAGAATTTCTTGAATAAGTTCAGGCGTTAATCGTTCATCAGCATCAACAATAAGTACCCACTCATTCTTGGCCGTTTGTATCCCAAAATCTCTCACCTCCTCAACGATTTTTACGAAGGGGTGTTTAACAACTTTTACTTCCATTTTCTCAGCAATTTTTGCAGTTTTATCTTGACTGTTCAGATCAATGAGGGAAATATCTTTGGTTAGTGGAAGCACCGATTTGATGCAATCGGCGATATCAAGCTCATTGTTGTATGAGTAAATAACGGCCGATAGTTGATTACTTTTCATACTTTATTATATCTTCCATAACTCAACTGTGGTTTTGTAATGCATTTGTTTCTTCTCAATTAATTTTGCATTTGGAGGGATATTTTTCTTGCGCCACTCAACAATTCTATCAGGGTAATCATCACGATCAATTATGATATAGCATTTATGGTCTATAAAATCAGGTAGAGGAGTGTTGTAGTGATTCTTCATTCCATAATAGTGAAATAAGTAATCATATGTGTAAGGCACAATTGGTGGAGTGTAAATGCGAGCACAGAAATTTTTTTCATGAACCTGACTATAAATATAGTCGACAGTTTTAGTATCTACTCGTAATCCTTCCATTGGAATCGCTTTTTTGGATGAAACATCTTTGAAAAAATTAAATGCTACAAGGCCGCTATAAATTGCGATAAGAACCATAACTATACGAGCAGTATTTTTATTCCTCAGGAAAAGTGATAGACACAAAAGAATAAGAAACAAAAACATATACTGAATTCCTGCCAGGTAATAATCCCAGAAAAAATTGTTTTTATATCCTAACGTGATGATAAATATTGCAATTGACAAAAGAGAGAAAAAAAGTATCGCTTTTTGGATATGTTTGGGGGCCTTTTTATAACCGACTACAATTGCGCCAATAGCGAGTACAAAAAAAATCAATGTCAGTATGGCGTTGTAATCATAAAATAAAGACTTAGAAAAGTTGATATATTGCAAAAGGCGCTCATGAAATTCGCCACTAATTTTTTGGGGATTATGTTGTGTAGGGTGAATAAAAAAATTTATAAAAGCATGAGTTTGGAGGAAATGATTTTTTAGCTCAAACAGAATTCTTGGTATAAAAGCCGGTATAAATCCTGCCAAGAAAAGTAGTAATTTTTTCCAGTTTATATAAGCTTTCCTAAATTCCGGAAAGAACAATGATGTCACAATAAAAGCCGGGATAATAAACATACCAAAGGCAACTTCTGTTTCGAAAACAAACCCTAAGGCAAGTGAAATGAGAAAAAGATATCTTACCTTCGCGGTTTTGAAAAACATAAAACATGCATACGAGAACAACATAATGACAACAGGAGTGAGCATGTTATTGCTTGGGAAAAACGAGATAAGAATGGCATATGGGGAAACGGTCATCACGAGTAAATATAAGATAGCTATCAAAGGGTGAATTTCTTTTTTAATAAACATAAAAAAAGCCGCAGTGGAGACAAGCATAAGGATAAACATGGCAATATAAAATCCCTGCGGTGCTCCGCCAAAAGCAGCATATGCAAGAGCAAGGTAGTAAAACCACCACACGCCATGCTCTACTCCTTGAATGCCAGTTGTGGGGCCGATAAACGTCGGATTATGAAAGCGAGTAATTTCTTCGGCCTTGAGGAAATCACGGCCCTGGTCGTATGTATAAGGGACAGTTTGAAAAAAGATAGGAGTTAATCTAAAATAGCAAAAGATGGCCAGGAGCAGAATAAGAGCAACAGCGATCAGCGGTTTATGAAACTTTTTGTCGATCATATTAAAAAAAATTGGTTATTGGACGTTCTTTTGCTGCTATTTGGCTTCTTTTTCCTCTTCAGACTAGATTATACAACACTTGGTAGCTGGGATGAGGCATGGTATGGCTCAATTGCTCGTGAGATGGCTCGCTCTGGTGACTTCCTGAAAATGATCTGGAATGGACAGCCTTATTACGATCATCCTCCTATGGGATTTTGGCTTATGGCTATATCCTATAGAATATTGGGGATAAGTGAATTTTCGACACGACTACCATCGGCTATTTTGGGATTTTTGTCAATTTATTTTCTTTACAGAATCGGCGAGAAATTGTTTAAAAATAAATACGTCGGTTTTGCGGCCGGACTTATTCTAGGTACATCGGTGTGGTATTTGATACGCGTCCGATCGGGCAATCTTGACGCCGACTTCGTTTTTTTCTATATTTTGACAGTCTACTTATCGATCAAGTCTTCTGAGAATTTCAAGTGGTTCCCTTTGGCAATGCTTAGCTTTGGGGCGTTATGTTTAACTAAAACATTGGTGGGAACTTCGGCAATTCTCCTTATTATTTATCTTAATTTTCAGCAATTTATACGTTTTAAAAATTGGAAATATATTTTCTTGGGTATGCTTGCATTTGGGATTCTTGTTTTGCCATGGTACATGGTGCAGAAAAATACCTATCCTGATTTCATCCAGCACCATTTCTTCGATATCGGTATGCGAAATAAGACTGCAGGTTCATACTTTAAGATTTCAGCCGCTCAACCGCTGTTTTATCTCCATATGGGTGTAAGAAAATGGTATTACCTCTGGATTTTAGCTGCAGGATTTCTTATCGTCAGTCTAAAATTTCTTAAAAAAAATGTTTTTTTGCTTTTCTTATGGAACTTTATCGTTTTATACCCTTTTTTAACATCCGATAAAACAGAACTATGGCATTTGATACCTGTCTATGTGCCGGTTTCACTGATTACTTCGTTAGGTTTATATGAAATTGTTGCACTCGGCACACTGATACTTCATAAGTACTTCCCGCTAAAATCTTTTGCTAAAAAATATTTCACACCCCAAGTTGCTGGTATTGTATTTAGCTTAGGAATATTTTTTATCGCTGCTTGGCAAACTAAAATATTTCTTCCCGAAGTGTTTACTCCCAATCACTATACTCCAGACGATGTCGATATTTCCAAACGCGTCGGCAAATACGATAAGCCAATTTTTCTCGATGATGATTATTTACCGATTGCTGTTTTTTACTCAGATAAACAAGTCAAACAGATGGCCTATCAACCAGACGATTACAAAACTCTGGTGAAATTATTTCAGAATGAAAAAAAGCCCTTTGTAGTTGTTACCCGCAATTGGGCAGTGAGCAATCTGAAGGATGCAAATTTACCATATCGATTATTGGAGAAAAATAATTCTTTCTCGATATTAACCAATCCTTAGTATGTTCATACTCTACGGTTTGTTAGTACTGCTTTTTAGTATTTACACCTACTCACAAATTGATCTCAATTTGACTCTTTTCAATCATCCGGCTTGGAATACATTCAGATCTCAAATTATCCAGCTTGGTTACTACCATAGAGATATCTCATCTATCTTATATATCATTTTTGTTATTCTGCTGTTTGTTTTCTATGTTTATTTTTATAAAAAATATAAGCGGTTTAATCCAATTACATGCGCATTGATCACTGGCTTTGTCATCCTGATTTCTTACCCCTTTTTATCACATGATTTTTTTAACTACATGTTTGATGCCAAAATTTTGACGTTCTACGGTAAAAATCCTTACCTTTTTAAAGCTCTCGATTTTCCTCAAGATCATTGGATTAGATTTATGCACTGGACTCATCGAACATATCCGTATGGTCCGACATTCCTACCCATGACATTGCTTCCATCTTTTTTAGGTATGGGTAAATTTATCTTGAATATGCTGTTTTTTAAAATGATGTATGTGGGGATCTATATTGTCACCGTGTACCTATTAGCGAAGAAAGATAAAAGTTGGGCTATATTATTTGCTACAAATCCACTAATTATTGTTGAAGGTCTTATGAATGCTCATAATGATTTCATTGCTTTATCTTTAGGAATTATTGGGTATCTACTGCTCCTTGATAAACGTGATAATTGGGGTAGATTAGTGCTGCTTATCTCAGGAGGGATCAAATATATTACATTGCCTTTGGTTTTTTTATCGCGAACTAATAAAAAAATTAATTTAGCGATTTTTCTTTTGATAATCTTTCTTCTGATTTATCTTACGTTCACATCTGAGGTACAATCGTGGTACTTCTTGTCACTGCTTGTATTTATACCTTTATACCCGGAGTTTATATTTAAACTCAATATTTTTTTTGCTGGATTACTCTTTGCTTACTACCCATTCTTACGAATAGGTGAGTGGAACAATCAAGCTGTTTCTAATAAACACTTAATTATGGGACTTTTTCTTGTAGCGAATTTAATTTATTTAGTAACCCAACATGGAAGCAATACGTTATTTAAGAAAAAATAAACTGCTTCTTGCACCAATTATTGTCGGTAGTTTAGCAATACTTTGGACAACTATCTTCGATGGTCATTACGGCTGCGCTAGGGCAGGCTGCGGGTATATTGTAGGTACAAATTACAATGACATCTTATGGTTTCTGAGTGTCACAAATGT
>CAYLXX010000029.1:0-1948 GCA_964387955.1 uncultured Gammaproteobacteria bacterium | reverse complement strand
TGCAGGAGTTTTGGTATTTTATAATCCTTTTGCAGTCAAGGGGTCAACGTTTGTTTTTTTGCCTTTTACTATTGTTCATCACATGATCGAAGACCCGCGGTTTTTTTACTCGTCAAATATGGTAAATGCCCGTTACTTCCTTTACGCACATGGTTTTTCACCGAGGCTTTTGGCTATTGAGCTTTGGAGTACTTTATTGTTTATCTGTTATTACTTTGGTTTGAGAGTGGTCGGTGTGGGATACATACTATATGCTATTTTCAAACGAACTCTCTCTCGACTGGAAATAGCTCTTATATGTACTTTGACCTTGAGCCTTTTTTTAACTCTTGGTTTTATTCAAAAAGGTGAATGGTATAATCCGATACAGTTTGGTGCTTACGGCGCGTTTATATTAAGCATTTTTAGCGCGAAGTTTTTTTATTATGTATGGGAAAGCAAAAATATTTTGGCAAGAGCTATTATCATACTACTCATAGTCATTACTTTGCCTGCTACATTGATTCAGTTTAACTACCTCAATCACCCTGCGCGATCGGTCATAACTAAAGGAGAAATAAACGCCTTTAATTTTCTTAAAAAACAACCAACAGGAGTGGTATTTCTGCCAATATTCGACCGTGACGGGACATATGTATCGGCTTTTGGTGGACAACAGACATATATCAATGGTATGGGTATGGTGAGAAATAGCGGTCTGCCTTGGGAAAAGCGATTGAATCAAGTAGAAAATATGTCGACAATCAAAGTTGATGCGTTACCTGTGCAGTACGTGTATGTACCGTCAACTTTTAAAGATAAAACTACCCTACTACAAAAGCTTTCTGATTCGCGTCGATATAAAAAGATTTTCGAAAACAGCGATGCAGTAATTTTTCTTAAGATTGATTAAACAAGGAATTTTTTAGTAGATGAAGTTTAGTTCGTAGGGGAGCATATTTGAGTCCAAATTTAAGACGATTAGCGACTTGGAATTTCTGGTGCAATTCGGACCCAGATCCGCCTGTAGATTGAGCATTTTTATGCCATAGGATGACTGAGGGGTCGTAGTAAAGATTGATGTCATGACGTTTAGCGCGGATACAGTAATCGGCATCCTCATAATAAAGAAAATAACTTTCATCCCATAAACCCACTCTGGCGATTACTTCTCGATCAAAAGCCATGAAACAGCCGGTAATAAAATCTGTCATCAGAAAAGAATCATATTGGTGAGTGTCGATCTCATCGACTCCGAGATGAGTAGTTAATGCATGACTCCAATCTATTTGTCCACCCGCATACCACAACACGTTGCCTAAATCGGTTTTTTTATAACGATTTTTATGAAATTCATAGCCCTTGGCATAATAAATTTTCGCACCAATGATTGAGGTGGGGTGCTGTTCAACAGATTCTTTGACCGTTTTGATAAAGTCCTTTTGAAAGTAGATGTCGTTATTCATAACAGCATACATATCTATCCCTTTTTCTTGCGCCATTTTGAGTCCGAGATTGATGCCATGAGCATAGCCACGATTTTCTCCTTCAATAATCGTTAGTGGAAGTTTGGTATGTATTTTTTTTCTATCTTTTGATAGGTCGGCGACAATAAGTTCAAATTCTGCATCAGTCTGTTTTTCAAGAGACTGGATGAAGTCAGTCAGTACTGTATAATTCTGGTATACGGTCGTTATGATTGCCAGATTATGAGACATGTCTTTGATTATATCAGAAACAACAAAGGCCTGATTTGGGTGATAGTGCCTGCTTTTTTTTTACACATGCTTGTGATGTGGCCAAGCGGAAATTATCTTTGTTTTGAGGGGAAATGCGGTATAGTCTTCTGGGGAGCTCATTCTCACGATGCAATTTGGCATCTATCTGTGGCTGCTGTGTCATTTCGTCAGATTCCATTTGTGATGTCGATTTATACAGGAGCTACCCTTGCTGGCTATAACTATCTTAT